>JAHEDL010000590.1 GCA_024641255.1 Pseudorhodobacter sp. | reverse complement strand
GATCGCCGCGATGGACAGCGCCATCGCCGCCGAACTCGCCCCGATCAAATCCCGCCCCTTCGTCACCTTCCACGCTGCCTACGGCTATTTCACCGCGCATTACGGCCTGACCCAAGCCGCCTCGCTGGCTTTGGGCGATGCCACCACCCCCGGTGCCGCCCGCCTTGCCGCCCTGCAAGCCGATCTGCAATCCGGCCGCTACATCTGCGCCTTCCCCGAAATCCAGCACGACCCCGCCCTGCTGACGCAAGTGATGCAAGGCAGCCCTGCGAAACTGGGCCAACCGCTTGATCCCGTCGGCTCCTCGCTCCCCCCCGGCCCCGACGCCTACACCACCCTGATGCAAACCATCGCCACCAGCCTGAGCAGCTGCCTGCAACCCTGACTTGACCAACCCGCCGCAATCGTTTCTGCTCAGCCACCAACAGGGGGTGGATATGCAGGTTTTCGGCGTTACGGCAGACGGCACACAGGTCGAAAAACTGACCCTGCGCGCAGGCGATCTTACGGTTTCGGTGCTGACATGGGGCGCCGTGCTGCAATCGGTGCGCCTTGACGGTGTCACGCATGACCTGACGCTTGGCTCTGACACTTTGTCTGACTACGAAGGCGATCTGCGCTACCACGGCTCTGTCATCGCCCCGGTGGTCAACCGCCTCACCGATGCCCGCGCCAACATCGCCGGAATCCCCCACCAGTTCGAAGCCAACTTCAACGGCCGCCACTGCCTGCATGCAGGCTCGGCGGGCACGCAACTGAAGGTCTGGCGGCTGTCAGAGCGCAGCGAAAGCTCTGCCACGCTAGCGCTTGACCTGCCGCATGGCGAAGGCGGCTTCCCCGGCAACCGCCACGTCACCGCCCGCTTCGACGTTACGGCCCCCGCCACCCTGCGCCTGACCATCACCGCCAGCACCGATGCCGAAACCCTGTGGAACGCCACCAACCACAGCTATTGGAACCTTGACGGCAGCGCCGATTTTTCCGGCCACAGCCTGCAGGTCACCGCCAACAGCTACCTGCCCACCACCGCCGATTTCATCCCCACCGGTGAAATCCGCCCCGCCACTGGAATGTTCGATTTTAACAAGAAAACCCCGGTCTCTCCGCATCACCCCGACCTTGATAATTTCTTTTGTCTAAGCACCAGCCAACAGCCCATCCGCGATGTCATGCAGCTTTGCGGCACATCCGGCGTCACCATGACCGTCGCAACCACCGAACCCGGCGTGCAGCTTTATGATTGCCGCCACGATGGCTTCAAAGGCATCGCCGTCGAAGCCCAAGGCTGGCCCGATGCGCCAAACCATCCGGGCTTTCCCACCATCGCACTCGCCCCCGGCGAAAGCCGCTGCCAAATCACCGAATGGCGCTTTAACAAAGCGCTTTGAAACAGTTGAAACAAAAGGTGCGCCGCGGCCCCCTTCCCCCGCGCGCCATCCGCGCCTATGCCTGCTGCCGCGAACCGGAGTAAGCCAGAATGGATACCACAGCAGCACGCGGCCGTTGGGCCGTCGCCACCTATTTTGCCACCAACGGCTTTGTCATGGGGGCGTGGGCACCGCAGATCCCGCTGTTGCTGCCGCGCCACCACATCACCGCCACCACGCTTGGCCTGCTGATCCTGCTGCTGGGCGCAGGCGCCGTCGCCGCCATGCTCTTCGCCGGCAAATGGATCGCCCGCCACGGCTCTGCCCGCACCGCCCGCCTGTTCGGGCTTGCCGCCGTGCCAATGCTGCCCTTGGTGGTCTTCGCCCCCTCGCTCTGGCTGCTTGCCCCCATAATGATCGTGATGGGCGCGGTGCTTGGCTGCATGGATGTGTCGATGAACGCCAACGCGGTCGAGGTTGAACGCCGCCTTGGCCGCGCCATCATGTCCTCGAGTCATGGATTCTGGAGCCTGGGCGGCTTCGTCGGCGGCCTTGCCGGCAGCTTCGTCATCGCCAAATTCGGCCCCGAACTGCAGGCCTTGCTGGTCGCCGCCATCGCCCTTGCCGCCGTTCTGCTGGCAGGCCCGCACCTGATCGCCGACGCCCCGCACCCCGCCGAAACCGCCGCACCGGCGCATCGGCTGTTCCCGCGCGATGCCGGGCTTTGGATCCTGGGATTCATGGCGCTGTTTTCCATGATGCCCGAAGGCGCGGTGCTGGACTGGGCCGCGCTTTACCTCAGCAGCGAACTCGGCGCCGATCTGT
>JAHEDL010000112.1 GCA_024641255.1 Pseudorhodobacter sp. | reverse complement strand
CGCGGGCAACCGCACCCGCGAACTTTGCGACCCCACCGCCCATGCCGAGGTGCTGGCGATCCGCGAGGCCTGCCGCCGCGCCGGGTCCGAACGCCTGCCCGGCCACGACCTTTACGTCACACTTGAACCCTGTCCGATTTGCGCCGGAACTATCGCCGCCGCCCGCATTGCGCGGCTTTACTACGGCGCGACAGATCCGAAATCTGGCGGCGTTGCGCATGGCGCGCGGGTGTTCTCGCACCCACAATGCCACCATGTCCCCGAAATTTATGACGGCATCGATGCCGAACAGTCCGAACGCCTGCTGAAATCCTTCTTCGCACCGCGCCGCTAGACCCAACCACAGCACTGCCAAATCAGCTTCACATTGGCGCAAATATCCCACGGGGGCAGCGGGCAACGCCCGCGCGGGTGTGTGAAACCCCTGTCTTTGCCCCTCTAAGCCATTGCCCCACCCGCCTGGGCGTCACACCGCCGTCAGTGGCCGCGATTTACCCTCGCTGTCCAACGCAACAAAGGTGAAGGTCGCGTCGGTGACCTTCATGCTGTCGTCCACAAAGCGCGGTCGCCGCCATGCCTGCACATGGATTTTCATCGAACTGCGTCCGGTCGACAGCAGGGTTGCGTAAAGCGTGACCTCGTCGCCAACCTTGACAGGCTTGTGAAACACCATGCCCTCCACCGCAATCGTCGCGGCTCTGCCGCGCGCCACACGTCCGGCCAGATTGCCCGCCGCAAGATCCATCTGCGCCATCAGCCAGCCGCCAAAAATATCTCCCGACGGGTTGGTGTCGGCCGGCATCGCAACGGTACGAATCGCGGGTTCTTCGGTTGGGGGCTGCGGCTGGGTCATCAGATCGTCCTTTCCAAACCGGCCGTTGTCGGGGGCCGCCCCTGACTGTGTGGTCGCCGTGCTGCCGTTTCACAAGAAGATTTCTGCCGAAAACGGCTGTGGCACCACAAACCACCCGCAGCGGCAATAGTTAGCGCCAGCTTAACGCACTTAGGTAACCCCTTGATTTCTCAGGACCGAAAAACTGTCGCACTGTGCGACACTTCGGTCAGCCCCGAAGAATTTCGCATCACCGCCGCAACAGATTTGATCCTGACACATACCCATGTTACCCGCGTTTCAGCATGATTCTGATGAGGCGCGCGGGTGTATAAACTCGAAGAGGAAATCGAGGCCGACTGGTGGGAAGTCGAGGCATTATATGACCTCTGTTTTTCTCCCGGCCGCACCGCGCTATCCTCGTATCGCTTGCGCGATGGCGTGCCCACGGTGGCCGCCCTGTGCCTGACCCTGCGCGACGATGACAACGCCCTTGCCGCCGCAATCCGATATTGGCCGGTCGAAGTGGGGGGCGAAGATGCCCTGCTTTTGGGCCCGGTTGCGGTGCACCCCACGCGTCAGGGCGAAGGTCTGGGTGGGCTTTTGATCAACGAAAGCCTCTCCGAAGCCCGCCGTCTGGGCTGGGAACGCGTGCTGCTGGTCGGCGATGCGCCGTATTACAGCCGCTTTGGCTTCAAAAAGCTGGAAGGCGTAGCGATGCCGCCGCCCACCAACCCCGACCGTATCCTTGGGCTGGAGTTGAAGAAAGGCGCGTGGGACAACGTGCGCGGGGCCGTCACCAAAGCCTCGGGTGCCACCCTGCCTGCGGCCCTTGCAGCCAAGGCCTGAACGCCCCACATTGGCGGTATGACACAGCTTCCCGCGCTTCGCGCAGACCCGTTTATAGCCGATGTCCAAGATCTTGCCCGCGCCTATCACCGCGCCAACGGGCCAGTTATGACTTTGGTGAACCGTTTGGGCGGCGGCTTGGAAAAGCAGATGCAACTGATCCCGGCTCCGCTGCGGGCGCAGATCGAGCAAACAGTTGTGGTGGCGCTGACCGCCGCGCATGGCGTCGCGGGCATGGCCGGCGAAGGGCCTGGCAGCAACCGCAGCACCAGCCTTGCGGTGCTGGCAACCGGTGCCGCCGGTGGGGCGGGTGGCTTGGTTACTGCCATCGCTGAACTGCCATTCACCATCACACTTTTCTTGCAAGCCATCCGGGCCGAAGCCATCCGGGCAGGCTTTGACCCCGCAGAACCCGGCATCCGCGCCGCCTGCCTAGAGGTCTTTGCCGCAGGCAGCCCGGTGCAACAGGATGACGGCGTCAACACCGCCTTCTTGTCGGCCCGCGTCACCCTCTCCGGGGCGGCAATGCAAAAACTGATCGCCACCATCGCGCCGCGTTTGGCCGCAACGATGGGGCAAAAACTGGCGGCGCAGGCGGTTCCGGTGTTGGGCGCGCTGTCAGGTGCTGCGTTGAACGCGGCGTTTCTGGCCTATTACCGTGAAATGGCCCGAATCCGCTTTGCGCTGATGCGAATGGCCGAAGTGCAGGGCGGCGAGGCTGTGGTGGTGGCGTTTTCTGCCGCCGTTGCCGCGCCGCGCCTCCGCAAGAACTGACAGCGTCCGTCATTAAATTGCGCGCCTGCGGCGCCAGCCTTCGGGTGGGCCGCGCTGCGCGCGACGGCCTCCGGCGGGGATATTTGCGCCAATGTGAAAGCGCTATTCGCCTTGGGTTGCCAGCCAATCCACCAGTGCAGGGCGGATTGTTTCAGCGCCTTCGCTGCGGGCTTTGTCGATGACTGCGCGCACTTCGGACAGATCGACCCGGCGCAGCAGGGCTTTGATCGGCCCGATCGAGGCCGGTCGCATCGACAGATTGCGCAGGCCGATGGCGACCAAGGCCAGCGCTTCGACCGGGCGGCCGGCATCTTCGCCGCAGAACGACAGCCGGGTGCCTGATGCGGTGCAGCGCGCCACGATGAATTGCAGGAAGGTCAAGAATGACGCGTTCAGGCTGTCATAGCGTTTGCGCACACGTTCGTTTTCCCGGTCGGCGGCGAAGAAGAATTGTTTCAGATCGTTGCCACCGATCGAGATGAAATCGGCCAGCTTGAAAAACGCATCTGGCGCATAGGCAAGGCTGGGGGTTTCCAGCATTGCGCCGATTTCAAGCTTTACCGGCACGTCATGGCCAAGGCTGCGTTCGCGGTGGATTTCGCGCAGCACATGCGCGCGGGCTTCCAGAAATTCGCCGTGTTCGCTGATGAAGGGGAACATGATTGACAGTGGCCGGCCAGCGGCCGCCCGGATGAGCGCCTGCAATTGCATCCGCAGCACGCCCGGTTTGTCCAGCCCCACCCTGATCGCCCGCCAGCCCATCGCCGGGTTGGGTTCGTCATTGGGCTTCATATAGGGCAGCACTTTGTCTGACCCGATATCCAGCGTGCGGAACGCCACGGGGCGGCCCTTGGCAGCCTCCATCACCCGGCTATAAAGCTGTGCCAACTCATCCCGACGCGGCATCTGGTTGCGGATCAGGAACTGCAATTCGGTGCGAAACAGCCCAACCCCTTCGGCCCCTGACCCCACCAGCGACGGCAGGTCAGCCATCAGCCCCGCGTTCATGTGCAGACTGATCGTAACGCCATCTTTGGTAATCGCGGGCAAATCACGCAGCGAGGCATAGCGTTCTTGCGCCTTGGCCTGCATCGCGATTTTGTCGCGGAACGACCGCGCCACAGTGTCTTCGGGGCGCAGGTGCACGATGCCCTGATCGCCATCGACCAAGATCGGATTTCCATTCAACGCTTCGTTGGTAATGGTCTTTGCGTGGATCACCATCGGAATGGCCAGAGCCCGCGCCACCACGGCGGAGTGGCTCCCGACAGAGCCTTCTTCCAGCACCACGCCTTTCAGCTTGCGGCCGTATTCCAGCAATTCGGCGGGGCCGATGTTGCGCGCCACCAGCACCGGATTTTCCGGCATTTGCGCGCCGGTATCCTTGCCCTGACCGGTCAGAATACGCAGCAACCGGTTCGACAGATCGTCCAGATCATGCAGGCGTTCACGCAAATAGGCGTCGGGCACCTGTTCCAGACGCGACCGGGCGGCAGATTGTTCTTTTTCGACCGCCGCTTCGGCAGACAGGCCGCTGGCGATGTCTTCTTCCATCCGGCGCAACCAGCCGCGCGAATGGGCAAACATCCGGTAGGCTTCCAGCACGGCTTTTTGATCTTTGTCCAGACTTTCGGCGGCCAGCAGATCATCAACCGACACCCGCAGCACCCCGACAGCCTCACGGATACGGTCAATTTCATAAAGCGGATCATCCGCAACCGGGTTGGTCACGACAACGCGCGGTTCATGCAGCCAGACCCGACCTTCGGCAGCGCCTTCCTGCCCGGTTGATCCACGAAACAGCACCGGTTGGCGGTGCAGCGCACCAAGGCCCGCGCCGTCAGAGGCAAAGGCGCCCAGTTCGGCCATTTCGGCCACCACCATGGCCACAACTTCCAGCGCGTAAACCTCGTCTTCGGAATAGGCGCGGCTGGCTTTCGACTGCACCACCAGCACGCCCAGCTTTTCGCCAACGCGCTGAATCGGCACGCCAAGGAAAGACGAAAACAGCTCTTCGCCGGTTTCCGGCATATAGCGGAAACCCTTTTCGCCGGGCGCATCGGGGGTATTCACCGGCAGGCCGCTGCGCGCCACCCGCCCGACCAGACCTTCGCCCAGTTTCATCCGCGTCTTATGCACAGCCGCTTTTTTCAAACCCTGCGTGGCGCAAAGCTCAAGCGTTTCGGCATCGCGGAACAAATAGATCGAACACACCTCGGTTCCCATCGAATCCGCGATAAGATGGGTAATCCGGTCAAGCCGGTCTTGGCCCTTCGCCTTGGTGCCCAGCACGTCGCGCAGGCGGCGGAGCAGTTTCCGGCTGTCGCTGTCGCTGCGTTCTGCTGGCATGTTCCCAATCCATGGTGGTCTTGCCTTCTCTATAGGCGAGTTGTCACACAAAGGGGAGTAGGGAAAACATTCCATTCCGGGCTTGATTCGACGAAAGCCAGAAAAAAATGCGCGAAATTGCTGCATTTGCAGGCTTCGCAAAGAAAAACGCCGGGCGCAGATGCGGCCCGGCGTTTAATCTTGCTGACCTTGTGGATCAGGCCTTTTCCAACTGGAACGCGTCGTGCAGCGCTTGCACAGCCAATTCCATGTATTTGCGGTCGATCAGAACCGAGATTTTGATCTCGGACGTGGCGATGACCTTGATGTTGATGTTCTCTGCCGACAGGGCGTTGAACATGGTCGCCGCAACGCCTGCGTGGCTACGCATGCCGATGCCCACGACCGACACTTTCGCAACGTCGGTGTCCACCACCAGATCGTCATACGAAATCGTGCCGGCGGCCACCGCGTCTTCCATCGCCTTTTTGGCGCGGGCGATCTGGTTGGTCGGGCAAGAGAAGGTCATGTCGGTGGTGGCACCCTTGGCGCTGCCGGCCTCGACCTCAGAGATGTTTTGCACGATCATATCGACGTTCACGCCAGCTTCGGCCAGCGGCCCGAAGATCGCGGCGGCGATGCCGGGGCGATCCTCGACGCGAACAAGGGTCAGTTTCGCTTCGTCACGGCTGTAGGCAACGCCAGAGACAACTTTCGATTCCATGATTTCATCCTCGTCGCAGACCAGGGTTCCAGAAGTTTCGTCGGTATCCTCGAAAGAGGACAGCACCCGCAGCCGCACCTTGTAGCGCATCGCGAGTTCGACCGAACGGGTTTGCAGCACTTTCGCACCCAAAGAGGCCAGTTCAAGCATCTCTTCAAAGGCGATTTTTTCCAACTTGCGCGCTTTGTTGGTGATGCGCGGGTCGGTGGTGTAGACGCCATCGACGTCGGTGTAGATGTCGCAGCGTTCGGCACCGAAGGCGGCGGCGAAGGCAACGGCGGTGGTGTCAGACCCACCACGGCCCAGCGTAGTGATGCGGCCTTCGGCCGAAACACCCTGGAAACCGGCGACCACGGCCACCTTGAAGCCTTCGGCGAACTTGGCGTCGATATTTTCGCGCGGGATCGACACGAAGCGGGCCGAACTGTGCGCCGATGTGGTGTTGATCGGCACTTGCCACCCCTGCCAGCTGCGCGCCGGAACGCCCATCTCTTGCAGGCGCAGGGCCATCAGCCCGGCGGTGACATTTTCACCCGAGGATACAACGGCGTCATATTCGCGCGCGTCATACAGTTTCGACGTGGATTCGACCCAGCCGACCATTTCATTGGTCTTGCCAGACATCGCCGAGACAATGACGATCACGTCATAGCCACGTTCAACCTCGGCCTGAACCTTTTTCGCGGCATTTTCGATGCGCGCAAGGTCGGCCACCGAGGTGCCACCGAATTTCATAACGAGAAGCGGCATCGCCTTTTCCCTGTCTTTGCCTAGAAAAATCGCGGTCTACATAGACGCAGGCCGGGGTGAGGGCAAGCGCCCGTCTGATCTATCTTGTCTGTCTTGTTTCCGACATCAATCCAGTCGGAAGTTATGCGGCTGCAACGGCTCTGGTGCGGGTTCGTTCAAATGCGGCGCAAGGCTGATTTCGGCAGCACGGCAGATTGCGGCCAGCGGCAGCGCATTTGCGGTCGGGCCAAAGGGATGCGCCAGCTCTTCGGTCACTTCGGCAAGCCCGAAGAACGTATAGGCCACAATGCCGGTAAACAGCGGCGTCAACCATCCCGCAGGTTCAATCAGCGCCAGCGGCAGCAGCAAAACGTAAAGCCAAGAGGTGCGAAACACCAAAAGCGAATAAACATAGGGCAGGGGGGTCACTGCAATCCGCTCGCACCCGGCCTGCGCCAATGACAACGCCGCAACCCGGTTTGACAGCGTCATCGCGCCAAACCCATCCAGCTTTCCCGCCGCGTGGGCTTGGGCCAGCAGCAGATTCATCTCTGACAAGGCCGCGCAAGGTGGGTGGCGGGTGTGCGCAAAGCTTGCCGCAGGCACGGCGGCGGTCATCGCTTCGGCCACCGGATCGCTGGCAATCTTGCGCAACTGCGCGCGGTGCAGATGCAAAAAGGCGCGGGTCAGCCGCAGCAGGCGGTGGCGCGCCGCCTCATCAGGCAGAAACAGCGCAGCTTCGCGGGCCAGTGTGCGGGTGTCTGCCAAAAGCCCACCCCAAAGCTTGCGCGCTTCCCACCAGCGGTCATAGGCGGCGTTGTTGCGAAAGCCCAGAAACAGCGAAAGCGCTGTGCCAAACACCGCAAATGGCGCAGCCCCGGTATGTGCCAGCGTGGCAACATAGTGGTCAAACGCGGTGATTGCGGCGGCAACCGCCATAACCAGCGCCAGTTCGGGCCAGATATGCGGCAAAACCGACCCGCGCACTGCAAACATCAGCTGTAGCGGGCCGGGTTTGTCGCGAACGATCACAGCGCGCGCCAGCCAATGTCGGAACGGCAAAAGCCTTCGGGCCAGTTCAGATGATCAAGCATCGCATAAGCGCGGTTGCGCGCATCGGCCAAGCTGTCGCCTCGCGCGGTGATGTTCAGCACCCGGCCACCGTTGGCGACGATATGACCGTCTTTTTCCGCAGTTCCGGCATGGAAGCACATGTGGCGACTGTCTTCCGGCAACCGCCGCAGGCCGTGAATCACGCTGCCCTTTTGATAGGCACCCGGATAGCCCTTTGCCGCCATCACCACGGTAATCGCATGGTCATCGGCCCAGTTCACCTGTGCCTTGTCCAACCGGCCTTCGGCGCAAGCCAACAGCAGATCCAGCGCCTGCGCGCCCAACCGCATCATCAACACCTGCGTTTCGGGGTCGCCAAACCGCGCGTTGTATTCCACCAAACGACCTTGACCGTCTTTGATCATCAGCCCCGCATACAGCACACCCTGATACGGCGTGCCGCGCCGCGCCATCTCGCGGATGGTTGGCATCACGATTTCGTCCATCGCGCGCTGGGCAATCGCATCGGTCAACACCGGAGCAGGCGAATAAGCCCCCATGCCACCAGTATTCGGCCCGGTATCGCCATCGCCCACCCGTTTGTGGTCTTGCGCGGTGCCAATCGGCAGGGCGTTCACCCCGTCGGTCAGCACAAAGAAACTGGCCTCTTCGCCGGTCATGAATTCTTCGATCACCACTTCGGCACCGGCCGCGCCGAACTCGCCGCCGAACATGTCGTCAATCGCGGCCAAAGCCTCGGCCTCGGTCATGGCCACAATCACGCCCTTGCCCGCTGCAAGCCCATCGGCTTTCACCACAATCGGCGCGCCTTGCTTTGCGATATAGGCCTTTGCTGCCGCTGCATCGCTAAACCGCGCATAAGCCGCCGTCGGTGCCGCGCAGGCATCACAGATTTCCTTGGTAAAGCCTTTCGACGCTTCCAGCTTGGCCGCCTCTGCCGACGGCCCGAAGGTCAGCAGCCCCGCCGCCCGCGTTGCATCGGCCACGCCTGCCGCCAAGGGGGCCTCTGGCCCGACAATCACGAAATCAATCGCGTTTTCTTCGCAAAAGGTCACCACCGCCGCGCCGTCCAGAATATCCAGATCGGCACATTCCGCCAGCATCGCAATGCCCGCATTGCCCGGCGCCACGATCAGCCGATCGGTCTTTGGGTTCTGCTTGACGGCCCAAGCTAGCGCGTGTTCACGCCCGCCGCTTCCAAGGATCAGGATGTTCATTGTGCGCCCCCGCTTGGCCTTTGGTTGCAGGCGTCATAAGGTCTGGGGCCATGTGACGCAAGGTTGCCAATGTCTGATCTGTTCGAAGATAGCCCCGCGCCGTCTAACTCGCCCGAATTTACCGTCTCGGAACTGTCCGGCGCGGTGAAAAAGGTGATCGAAGGCGAATTTAGCCTAGTGCGCGTGCGCGGCGAGGTGGGTCGGGTGTCGCGCCCTGCCTCTGGCCATCTATATTTCGCCCTGAAGGATGATCGCGCCAGCCTTGATGCGGTTAGCTGGAAAGGCCAAGTCGCCAAAATGCAGGTCCGCCCCGAAGAGGGCATGGAAGTCATTGCCACCGGGCGCATGACCACCTTTCCGGGCCAGTCAAAATACCAGCTGATCGTTGAGGATGTCGCCCCCGCAGGGGCGGGCGCGCTGATGGCGATGCTGGAAAAGCGCAAAGCCGCCCTTGGTGCCGAAGGTCTGTTTGATCCGGCGCGCAAAAAGCCGATTCCCTATCTGCCGTCGGTGATCGGGGTTGTCACTTCGCCCAGCGGAGCGGTGATCCGCGATATTTTGCACCGCTTGCGCGACCGCTTTCCACGCCATGTGCTGATCTGGCCAGTGGCGGTGCAGGGACAAGCTTGCGCAGCCGAAGTGTCAGCGGCGATTCGCGGCTTTAACGCCATCGAACCGGGTGGACCAATTCCGCGACCTGATCTGATCATCGTGGCGCGCGGTGGCGGCAGTCTGGAAGACCTGTGGGGCTTTAACGAAGAAATCGTGGTGCGCGCCGCCGCCAACAGCCGCATCCCGCTGATTTCTGCGGTGGGGCACGAAACTGACACCACGTTGATCGACTATGCGTCGGATTTGCGCGCACCAACGCCCACCGCCGCCGCCGAACTTGCGGTGCCGGTGCGCTTGGAACTGCTGGCAACTTTAGATGCCCTGACCGCCCGCAAATCGCGCGGCATTGCCCAAGGGCTAAGTTTGCGTGGCCAACGCTTGCGCGATCTGGCGCGGGCCTTGCCACGTTTGGAAACCCTGCTGGCGCAGCCGTCGCAACGGCTTGATCTGTGGTCGGGGCGGTTGGGCGGCGCCTTGGGCATTGCCACGGCGCGCAAACGCGCGGCTTTTGAACGTGCGGCGCGTTTGCGGCCCGAAACGCTGTTGGCGCTGATCGCCCGTCGGCGTGAAGCCGTGCAGGCAAGCGGGTCAAAGCTGAACGACCGGATCGCCCGCGCCGCCGAACGCAAACATGCGGGCTTTGACAAATGGGCGTCGCGGCTGCCCTTGGCGCTGACCCGTCTGATCAGCGATGCCGCCCGCAACACCACCGAAGGCCGCCGCAAACTGGCGCAGCTTGATCTGCGCCTGCAAGCCGCCCCCGCCAACCGGTTTGCCGCCCTTGCCCAGCGGCTAGAGGCGTTGGATCGCACCCGTCAGACCCTTGGCTACGCCGAAACCCTAAAGCGCGGCTATGCCGTGGTGCGCGGCGACGGCCATGTCATCACTGCCAAGGCGGCAGCCGAAAAGGCGCATCTGATCGAGGTGGAATTTGCCGACGGTCGCATCACCTTGGGCGCAAAACCCGGCAAAAAGGCCAAAGCAGACGGGCCAGAGCAGGGCAGCCTGTTCTAGGCTAAACCCCCACCTGCGGCCCGGCGCATGCCATCGGGCTTGCGCTTTTTGCCACCTCCGACAACAGCGACCCGCCGCCCGGACCCATGAATTGTGCCGCCAACCCATTGGCCTGTTTGAAAAAAAGCCAACACTGCGGGTCGTTCGGGTCATCATAGACAAAGCAAATCTGCGGGCCTTTTTCGTACCAGGACCCTTCGCGGCATTCATCTTGCGTGAAGGCCCAAACCACCTTTCGACCGGGCTTATATTGTTCAGCGCCATAAACCGTGCCGCCTGACGCGTAGGTCAGGGTTTGCCCCGTGGCATAGGCTTCAAACTCTGCGCCCGTCATTGGCGTCGCCTGCGTTTGGGCAAAGGCCGGCGTGACACAGGCAATAATCAAGGCAAACGGCAGGGCGCGCATGTCAGGCTCCAGTTCGATGGGGCGAGTGTGCCGCAGCTTTGCGCGCCGCGCCAGCCCCTAGGGCGTGGCTGCACAGGCAAGCGGCGCGTGGCCCACGGTAATAACGTAATCCTTGCGCGGCTCTGCTTCGCTTTGCAGCGTGCCGTGCAGCGCATCACCCTTAAGGTACAGCAGCCAGCAATCTGGGTCAGTGCCATCGTCATAGGTAAAGCAAATTTCACCTGCGTCGCCTTGGGCATAGCTTCCGCTCAGACAACTGCTGCCATCCTCTGACCACTGCAGCGCGCGCCCCGGCAGATAGGCCTCTTGGCCATAAGCCTCGCCGCCTTCGGACCAAACCAGCGTCTTGCCGCTGGCAAACGCCTCGAATTCGGCCGCCGTGATTGGCGTTTCGGCATGGGCCGCCGATGCCATCAGCAAAACTGCAATCATCAGACGCATCAAAGCCTCCTCTTTATCGCCATTTGTTCAAATACGGGCGGATCGCGCGTTTCCACAGCGGCGGGCACAGCGCAATCATGCAGGCCATCGGCAGCGGCCACGGTAACCGCGGCGCGTCGGTTTCGGCAGGCAAGCGCAACGCTGGATAGGGCCGCTGCGGATGCGCATGATGATCCGAATGGCGCGGCGCATTCAGCATCATGCCGCTGGAAAACCAATGCGGCGCGTTCCAGC
>JAHEDL010000580.1 GCA_024641255.1 Pseudorhodobacter sp. | reverse complement strand
CAGCGTCAGATCATTCTGCGGTCAGCAGCGGCGGTTTTTGCCCTGTCAGACGCGGCTTTTGCGGTTCTTCGTAGCTAAGCGCGATTTCGCCGTCTTTGACGCCGACATGCACCGTGCCGCCCTTGGTCAGCTTGCCGAACAGAAGCTCTTCGGCCAGCGGTTTCTTGATGTATTCCTGGATCACGCGGCCCAACGGGCGCGCGCCCATCTTGTCATCATAGCCCTTTTCGCCCAGCCAAGCGGCGGCTTCGGGGGTGAGGTCGATGTGGACGTTGCGGTCCATCAGTTGCGCTTCGAGTTGCAGCACGAATTTGGTCACCACTTCCATGATGACGTCTTTCGACAGCGGCGCGAAGGAAATCACCGCATCCAGACGGTTGCGGAATTCTGGCGTGAAGGTGCGTTCGATCGCCGCGGTGTCTTCGCCGGTGCGCCGTTCGCGGCCAAAGCCGATGGCGGATTTCGACTGTTCCATCGCGCCCGCGTTCGAGGTCATGATCAGAATGACGTTGCGGAAGTCGACCGTGCGACCGTTATGGTCGGTCAGCTTGCCGTGATCCATCACCTGCAACAGGATGTTGTAGACATCCGGGTGCGCCTTTTCCATTTCGTCGAGCAAGAGCACGCAATGCGGGTCTTGGTCGACGCCATCGGTCAGCATGCCGCCCTGATCAAAGCCGACATAGCCGGGCGGTGCGCCGATCAGACGGCTGACCGCGTGTTTCTCCATGTATTCCGACATGTCGAAGCGCAGCAGTTTCACGCCAAGCGAGCTTGCCAATTGCTTGGCAACTTCGGTTTTGCCAACGCCGGTGGGGCCAGCGAACAGGTAGTTGCCGATCGGCTTTTCGGGTTCGCGCAGGCCCGCCCGCGCCAGTTTGATGGCCGAGCACAGCGATTCAACCGCCTTGTCCTGACCAAACACCACGCGCTTGAGGGTCTTTTCCAGATCGCGCAGGGTTTCGGCATCGTCCTTGGATACCGATTTTGGCGGGATGCGGGCAATTTTGGCAACGACCGCTTCGATTTCCTTGGTGCCAAGGGTCTTGCGGCGCTTGGCATCGGACAGAAGATGCTGGGCTGCACCCGCCTCGTCGATCACGTCGATGGCAGAGTCGGGCAGTTTGCGGTCGTGGATATAGCGCGCGGCCAGTTCGACCGCGGCCTTGATCGCATCATTGGTGTAGCGCAGATCGTGGTGTTCTTCGAAATGCGGCTTCAGCCCCATCAGAATCTTGATGGCATCTGGCACCGAGGGTTCGTTCACGTCGATCTTCTGGAAGCGGCGCGACAGCGCGCGGTCTTTTTCGAAGTGCTGACGGAATTCCTTGTAGGTGGTCGACCCCATGCAGCGCAGCTTGCCGCCCTGCAACGCAGGTTTCAGCAGGTTCGATGCATCCATCGCGCCGCCCGACGTGGCACCTGCGCCGATGACAGTGTGAATTTCGTCGATGAACAGGATCGCGTCAGGATGATCCTCCATCTCTTTTACCACGGCTTTCAGGCGTTCTTCGAAATCGCCGCGATAGCGGGTGCCCGCCAGCAGCGCGCCCATATCAAGGCTGAAGATGGTGGCATGGGCAAGGATTTCAGGGGTTTGACCATCAACGATTTTCTTGGCCAGACCTTCGGCGATGGCGGTTTTGCCAACGCCGGGGTCGCCAACCAGCAGCGGGTTGTTCTTGCGCCGACGGCACAGAACCTGAATGGCGCGTTCAACTTCGTCTTCGCGACCGATCAGCGGATCGACATCGCCTTTCAGGGCTTTGACGTTCAGATCGACGCAGTATTTCGACAGCGCGGATTCCTTCGCCTCGCCCGCTTCGGCTTTGGGCGTTTCGTGGTGGTGTTCTTCGGCACCGGTCACCGGGCGGGCTTCGCCATAAGACGGGTCTTTGGCAACGCCATGCGCGATGAAATTCACCGCGTCATAGCGGGTCATATCCTGTTCTTGCAGGAAGTAAGCGGCGTTCGATTCGCGTTCGGCAAAGATCGCAACCAGAACATTGGCGCCGGTGACTTCGGTGCGCCCCGACGATTGCACATGGATCGCGGCGCGCTGGATCACGCGTTGAAATGCGGCGGTGGGAACCGCTTCGGACCCTTCGACATCGGTGACGAGCGTGGACAGATCGTCGTCGATGAAGTCGACAAGGGTTTTGCGCAGATCGTCCAGATTGACCGAGCAGGCCTTCATGACGC
>JAHEDL010000577.1 GCA_024641255.1 Pseudorhodobacter sp. | reverse complement strand
CATCCAAGCCCGACACGATTTCGTCGGCCAGAATGAAATCGGGTTTCAGGGCAATGGCGCGGGCGATGCCGACGCGCTGGCGCTGACCGCCCGACAGTTCATGCGGGTAGCGGCTGGCGAAACTGCGGGCAAGGCCGACGTGATCCAACGCTTCGAGCGCGGCTTTCGTTGGGTTGGGGTGGTTTTGCAGTTTAAGCGGGGCGGCGATCAGCTGTCCGACACGGTGGCGCGGGTTCAGGCTGCTCATCGGGTCTTGGAAGATCATCTGGAAGCGGCGGCGCAGCGGACGCAGGGCGGCTTCGGGCAGATGGGTGATGTCTTGGCCGTCAAACTCAATCTGCCCCGAAGCCGGTTGCAGGAGCCGGATCAGCGCCCGCCCCAATGTGGATTTGCCCGAACCCGAGCCGCCGACGATGCCAAGGATTTCGCCCCTGGGAATGCTGAACGACAGGCCTTTCAGGATTTCCAGCCGGGGGGCGGCGCCAAACAGCGGTTTCTTGGTCATATCGGCAAGGCTAAGTCGCAGGTCGGTGATGCGGTAAAGATCAGACATGCTGCCCCCCATCGGCCCGCAGAATTTCAGATTGCACGGCTTGGATGACGGCATCGGGAACGGGCATCAGGCTGCCTTCGGGATCGGTATATTTCGGGGTGGCGGCCAGAAGCGCGCGCGAATAGGCGTGTTTCGGACCGGCAAAGAACGCAGCGGTGCTGGTGTCCTCCAGCACCAGCCCGCCATACAGCACGCTTAGGCTTTGGCAGACCTTTGACACAACGCCCAGATCATGGGTGACGAACAGCAAGGCGGTGCCGTGGCGGGCCTGCATTTCTGCAATCAGCTTCAGGATCTGCTTTTGCACCGTTACGTCCAGCGCGGTGGTGGGTTCGTCGGCGACGATCAGCTTGGGTTCAGCCGCGAAGGCTGACGCGATCAGGATGCGTTGCCGCATGCCGCCGGACAGTTCGTGCGGATAGGCGCGCAGCACGCGGGCCGGATCGGGGATATGCACTTCGGCCAAAAGATCGCGCGCCCGCGCCTCGGCAGCACTACGGGCCCAGCCAAGAATATCAACCAGCCGGTCGGTGATTTGCGGCCCGATCCGGCGCGACGGGTTTAGCGCCGTCAGCGGGTCTTGCGGGATAAGCGCGCAACTTGCACCGATGCGGGTGCGGCGCAGCTTGGGTGGCAGGCTTTGCAGGTCTTCGCCATTCAGCAAGATCTGGCCGCTGGTGATTTCCACCGAACTTGGCAGCGTGCCCAGAATGGCCTTGCCGATCATCGACTTGCCAGCGCCGGATTCGCCGACAAGGCCACGAACCTCGCCCGCACTGACCGACAAAGACACGTCGCGCAGCAGTTTGGCATGGCTGCCTTTGACGCGGGCGCTTAGGTTGCGGATTTCCAGAAAGCTCATCTTAGCACCGGATCATAGCGGTCTTTCAGCCCTTCGCCCAATTGCGAAAACGACAGGACGGTGAAGAACAAGGTGATCAGCGGGAAGATCAGCACCCACCACGCTTGATGGATCGACGACCGGCCTTCGGCGATCATGCCGCCCCAAGTGGGGTCATCGGTTGAAATCGACAGGTTCACGAACGACAGGATCGCCTCGACGATAATGGCGATGCCCATTTCCAGCGTCAGCAACACCACGATTGTGGGCAGCACATTGGGCAGGATTTCGGTGAACATCGTCGACAACCGGCTGCGGCCGACGGTCTGCGCCGAGGTGACATAATCCATCGCGCCCTGTGCCATGGCTTCGGCGCGGATGACGCGGGCAAAGCGGGTCCAGTCGATGATGACGATGGCGATGATGATTGACATGAGGCCCGGGCCAAGCACCGCGATCAGCAGAATTGAAAACAGCACCGGCGGGAAGGCCATCCAGATATCGATCAAGCGCGAGATCACCACATCGACCCAGCCGCGCAGATAGCCGGCAAGCAGGCCCAGCGTGGCGCCGATCAGGCAGGTCAGCGAACCCGCGGTCAATGCCACGGTCAGCGCCAGCCGCGCGCCATACAAAATGCGCGACAGCACATCGCGGCCAAGGCTGTCGGTGCCAAGATAATAGCCCGGCTCGTGGCCCTGCACCCAAGCGGGCGGCAGTTGCCCCAGAAACAGATCTTGCGCCAACGGGTCTTTAGGCGCTAGCCAGGGCGCGAAAATCGCAGCCAAGGCAAGCAGCAACAGCCAGCTTG
>JAHEDL010000572.1 GCA_024641255.1 Pseudorhodobacter sp. | reverse complement strand
TGCGGGTGCATATGCTGGCAATGGGCTGCCCGATCTTGGGCGACCCGATCTATGCCACAGGAAAAGCCCGCGAATTTCCGCGCCTTATGCTGCACGCCGAAAGCCTGACGCTGCATCATCCCGCAACGCATCAGCTGGTTACATTCACCGCACCCTGCCCGTTCTAACGGGGCATTGCCTGCAAACAGCAGGGCGCGGCGAACTTATGTCAAAGCGATAGCGCCAGCTTTCGCCCCTCATGGAACGCATAGGCGGCCAAGCGCGGTGCCGTGCAATCACCAATGCGATGCGTGGCTTTGCCAGCAAAGCTTTCCGGGAAAGGGTCGAACGCCCGGTTCGTGGTTGCCATAACCAAAGCCGCCGCCGCTATCGTCTCTTCTTCGCCGGTAAGCAGGCTGCGCACCGTCACCCCGTTACCATGCCAGCGCGCAATGCAGTGCTCGGTCAGCATCTTCACGCCCAACTTTGCCATCCGGCTGCGCGCCATGCCATCAGCGGCGGTCCGCGCAATTTCTTTGCCGACAAACGCTTCAGGCGTAACGATGGTTACCTTCTTGCCCTGCTCGGCCAGCGCCCAAGCGGTGCCAACACCGCGCCAATTGCTGCCCTCGTCATAAACCACAACCGAATCGCCCAGCCGTGCCTCACGCCGCATCACCTGTTCGGGCGCCCAAACACCCCCGGCCTCTAGCCCGGGCAGCGCGGGTTCATGCGGAAGCCAGCGTTGAAAGCCGGTCTCGTCGGGCAAAGACCCGGTCGCAAGCACAACCACCTCGGCCGGATGTGCCGCGATTTCGTCGTCATCAAGGAAAGTATTCAGCCGCACGGTGACGCCAAGTTTTGCAAACTGGCGCTCATACCACTCCATCAGATCAAGGATCTGCGCCCGGCGCGGCTGCATGCCGGCAAGCCGGAACTGGCCGCCAATCACCGGCAAAGCCTCAACAATCTCAACACGATGACCGCGTTCGGCTGCAGCCCGCGCAGCCTCAAGACCGGCAGGGCCAGCCCCAACCACCAACACAGATTTCGCAACCTCTGCCTTGGTAAACCGATCACCGCCCCATTCCCATTCGCGGCCAACCGATGGGTTGATCAGACAGGAAATCCAATAGTCGCGGCTGCGGCGACCCCAGCACATCTGATTGCAAGAAATACAGCCACGAATATCTTCGGCCCGGCCTTCGGTGGTCTTGCGCGCCAAATGCGGGTCCGCAATCTGCCCCCGCACGATCGACACAAGATCAGCCTCGCCGCTGCTTAGAATGGTTTCGGCATTTTCCGGCGTGCGCACGCTGGCTTCAGATGTGATCACCGCATGTTTGACGATGCTTTTCAGTTGCGCCGTCAGCGGCGTCGACAGCTTTTCTGCATGGGTAAAGGCAGGAATGATGCCGTCAAACTCAAGATAGCTGCCATAGCCGCAGGTGACATAATCAATATGCCCGGTCGTGTCATGCAAATCTATGATTTCACAAAGATTTTCTGCAGAAAGCGTCACCGAATACCCCGGCGAATAGCTGATCGCCAGCCCAACGATGAAATCTTCGCCACAGGCGCGGCGGATATTTTCGATCAAGGTGCGCGAAAACCGGGTGCGATTTTCAAGGCTTCCACCCCATTTGTCATCGCGAGTGTTCGACCATGGTGTCCAGAATTGATCCAGCAACGAATGATAGGCCGCCCAAACCTCGACCCCCTGAAACCCCGACTTTTTCGCGCGAATGGCGGCGGCAAGATGCGCGTCAAGCAATTCTTGAATTTCGCTTTCCGTCATCCGGTGCGACCCGTCAGAGTCGTGGTAGCTTGGCGCACCCGAAGGCGACCAATGCGGCGCAAAGCTAAGATCAGAATCGCCATGTGCGCCAACATGGTAAAGCTGCTGGCAAATCACCGCGCCCGCCTCTTTCACCCGATCAGTAATGCGTTGAAAATGCGGGATGATCTCATCCGAACTGTGCAGCAGGTTGCCCCGCGTCAAAACCCCGGTGCGATGCACGGGAACAGGTTCGGTGACAATCATCGCGGCGCCGCCCAAGGCACGCTCGACAAAGTAGTTTTCCATGCGCGGGCCGGGAATTCCCAGATCTGACATGTTGTTGGTGTGGGCACCAAAAACAATGCGATTGCGCAGCGTCTGCCCGCGCAGTTGCAGCGGGGAAAGCAAGCGGGGATGGCTGGTCATGGGGCGACTCCTGCGGCTGAATA
>JAHEDL010000567.1 GCA_024641255.1 Pseudorhodobacter sp. | reverse complement strand
GCTGCGCCACCCGCTGGCCCGCGCCTATGCCGCCTATGTCGATCTTTTGGCGAAAGACTATATGCCGGAACTGCGCCGCTATATGCAGACCATCCACCGCTTTGATCTGCCACCCAAGGGCCAGGCCTTTGCCGATGAAGAACAATTTCGCGATGGCTTTGCGCTGTTTTTGCAGGTGGTCGGCCATATTCTAACCGGCCGCACCGGGCTGCGCACCTTGGGGCATTTCGCCACCCAGCACGCCATTTTGCAGGGTTTTGGTCAGTTGCAGGCCCCCGATCTGCTGATCCGCGAAGACCGACTGGCGCAGGGCTTGGTCTATCTTTCCGCAGATCTGGGGCAACCCATGCACCCGCTGCCCGAAGTGGCCGAGGCCGCCCCCTACCCGCTTGCAAGTCTTTACGCGCCAGACCTAGAGGCGTTGGCGCGCGACACTTATGCGCGCGACTACGTTGGCTACGGCTTTAGCGATTGGGCGGCTTAAGCCGCCACCTGCGGCGACCGCGCTTCGGTCAGCACTGCATACAGCGTCGCCGCGTCAGAGTTGGCGCGCAGCTTGCCGCAAATTCCCGGATCGCGCATGGTGCGTGACACCAGCGCCAGCGCCTTCAAATGCTCGACCCCGGAATCCTTCGGCGCCAGCAGACAGAAAATCAGATCAACCGGCTGACGATCGACGCTTTCGTAATCCAGCGGCTTTTCCAGCCGCATGAAAATACCGAAAATCTTATCAATTTCTTCCAACCGCGCGTGCGGCAGCGCAATGCCATTGCCCACGCCGGTCGGGCCAAGGCTTTCGCGCTCTTGCAAGCCATCAACAACCAAGGCCGACGACAAGCCATAGGCGGCAGAGGCCACCTCTCCCAGTTCCTGGAAGAGGCGCTTTTTACTGGTCAACTGACCCAGAACCCGAACAGCCCCCGGTATCAACAGTTTAGAAAGGTCCATCCGGTGTTCTCGTCCTTCGACATCCCGAGGGATGCGCTACTTTGCGTTGCGCGGGTCAATCCAGCCGATATTCCCGTCATCGCGACGGTATACGACGTTCACGCCCGCATGTCCTTCATTGCGGAACACCAAAAACTTCTGGCTCGACAGTTCCAGCTGCATCACGGCCTCACCCACGGTGATCGACGGAATCTTGGTTTCCATCTCGGCAATGATGATCGGCTGAAGTTCTGCGTTGTCGTCGTCTTCGGGCTCTTCGGTTGGCGCGAGGATATAGGACGATGCCCCACCGAATTCAACTGGTTCCGGACGGTGCTGGTGGTGGTTGCGAATGCGGCGCTTATAGCGGCGCAGCTGCTTGTCCATTTTTTCGCGGCAAGATTCGAAGGCAGCATAGACCTCGGTGGCATGGCCCTTGGCTTGGGCGTTCAGTCCGGTCGACAGGTGGATCACCGCCTCGCAGACGTATTCATGCGCCGATTTGGAAAAAACAATGACGGCGTCCGTCGGTCGCTGTGCATATTTCTCAACAACCTCCCCCAATTCGGCTTTCACATGGGTCTGAAGGGCTTCGCCGATGTCGATCTGTTTTCCGCTGATCTGGTAGCGCATGATGCCTCCTTTTGCGCGTAAGGTCACATTCTTCCGCAAGACACGGAAGGGTTGACTTGTCTTGGTTTATAGAGAGTTAGCGAGCACAATCGCTTCCAGTCGCGGGGCCTTGGGGTGGCCGCTACAGTTTGGAAGGGCAAGGCGCAATGGGCTCGCATCCTTATCATTTGGGGATGCATACCGGCACTTGTCAACAGCGCTGTCACGCAAGTTTCAAAGATGCGCTAGATGATGCGGAAATTTTCGCCCAGATAAACGCGGCGCACCATTTCATCCTGCACGATTTCTTCGGTGGTGCCGGTTTTCAGCACCACGCCGTCATGCAGAATATAGGCGCGGTCAACGATCTCTAACGTCTCGCGGACATTGTGATCGGTGATCAAAACCCCGATGCCGCGCGATTTCAGATCATGCACAAGATGGCGGATTTCCCCCACCGCAATCGGGTCCACCCCGGCAAAGGGTTCATCCAGCAAGAGATATTTCGGATCGGCCGCCAAACAGCGCGCAATTTCCACCCGCCGCCGTTCGCCGCCCGAAAGCGCAAGCGCCGGTGCGCGCCGCAGGTGGGTGATCGAAAATTCGGAAAGCAGTTCTTCCAAACGCTCGCGCCGCTTGTGGCGATCTGCTTCGCGAATTTCCAGCACAGCCAGA
>JAHEDL010000106.1 GCA_024641255.1 Pseudorhodobacter sp. | reverse complement strand
GGTCAGCAGGGCGGCGGGGTGCAACAGATCGGCGATCAGGCTGCCGGTGGCGGGCAGGCTGGGCGGAAACACCAGCGTGCTAAACCGCAGCAGGGCATAGGCGCCGACTTTGGTCATCACCGCAAATAGTGCGGCCACCGGACCGGGTGCGTTGGCATAGGTGCCGGGCAGCCAGAACTGCAGCGGCACCAGCGCCGCCTTGATTGCGAAGACCAGCATCAGCAGCACCGCCGCGACCCGGATCAGCGCATGGTCGGCGGGCGGCAGCAGCGCCAGCTTTTGCGCTAGGTCTGCCATGTTCAGGGTGCCGGTGACGGCGTAAATCGTCGCCAATGCAAACAGGAACAGCGTTGAACCCAGCAGGTTGAAGGCCACATATTGCCCCCCGGCCCGCAGCCGCGCCGCCCCGCCGCCGTGGATCATCAGGCCGTAAGACGCGATCAGCAGCACTTCGAAAAACACGAACAGGTTGAAGGCGTCGGCGGTCAGAAACGCGCCGTTCAGGCCCATCAGTTGAAACAGGAAAAGGGTATGAAAATGGTGGCCGCGCTTGTCCCATCCGGTGGTGATGACATGGATCAGCACGATCAGCGCAAGCGCGGCGGTCAAGGTCAGCATCAGCGCCGAAAGCCGGTCAAGCACCAGAACGATGCCGAAGGGCGCGGGCCAGTTGCCAAGGAAATAGGGCTGCGGGCCAAGGTTGGCTTGCCCGATGAGCGCTACGGCCAACGCCAGCAGTGCCGCCGATGTCAGCAGCGATGCGCTGCGTTGCAGGGCAAGGTTGTGCCGCGCCAGCAAGGTCAAGGCGGCGACGACGGCGGGCAGCACGACGGGGGCGATGATCAGTGGGGTCATGCGGCATCATCCGTATCGGTGCAATCATCGCCGGTTGTCAGATACGCCCCCAGCGACAGCAGCGCCAACACTGCCGTCATGCCAAAGGAAATCACGATGGCGGTCAGCACCAAGGCTTGCGGTAGCGGGTCGGTTGGCGCGGCAGAGGCGCCGATGATCGGCGGCTGACCGGGGGCAAGCCTGCCGGAGGCGAACAGGAACAGGTTGACGGCATAAGACAGCAGCGACAGGCCAAGGATCACCGGAAAGCTGCGGCGGCGCAGCATCAGGTAAAGCCCGCAGGCGGTCAGGGTGCCAATGGCAAGGGCGATCAAAAGCTCTGTCATCTTGCGGCCTTTGCTAAACGGGCCAGCGCATCCAGCGCCAGCATCACCGCGCCCAGCACACACAGGAACACGCCCAGATCAAACAGTGCGGCGGTGGCAAGTTCGAAATCTTCCAGCGGTGGCAGGTGAACATGCGTGAAACCAGAGGTCAGGAACGGCAGGTCAAACAGCCACGCCGCCGCCCCGGTCAGGCTGGCAATCACCACCCCCGCCGCGATTAGCCTGTGCTGCGGGATGCGTTGCCGCGCCACCGCCCAGTCTTGCCCAGAGGCGATGTATTGCAAAATCAGCCCGATGGCGAACACCAACCCGGCGACAAAACCACCGCCGGGGGCGTTGTGGCCGCGCAGGAACAAATAGATGCCGACCAGCATCGCCATTGGCAGGATAAGCCGGGTCGCCACGCGCAGCATCACCGGATGCGGGTCGCCCGCGTCGGTGTCAGGTCGGGCGCGGGCCAGCCATTTCGTGGCCAGCAGGCTTTCGGTCAGCGCAAAGATCAGCAGCGCCGCGATGCCCAGCACGATGATTTCGCCATAGGTATCAAAGCCGCGAAAATCGACGATGATGGTGTTGACCGCGTTGTGCCCGCCAGCGCCGGGCAGTGATTGCGCAAGGTGGAAGGCAGAAATGGGCGGAAAGGCGGGCGCGCGGGTCAGCAGGGCATAGGCCAGCGCCGCCGCGCCTGCGCCAACAGTCAGCGCCAGCGCGCCATCGCGCAGGCGGCGCAGCGTGCTGCTTTCGCGCGGGGTGGTTTGCGGCAGCAGGTTCAGTGTCAGGAGCATCAGAATGACAGTGACAACCTCGACCGTGATCTGGGTTAGCGCCAGATCTGGCGCGGCAAGATAGGCAAATCCCGCCGACAGCGTCAGCCCGACGATCCCCACCAGCAAAAGCGCAATCAGGCGCTGGCGGTGTAATGCGGTGGCGGCCAGCGTGGCGCTGATCAGCAGCAGGCCACCCACCAGCACCGCAAGCGGTGCCGCCGTTGGCGCGCGTGCTCCCGCACCGTGGCTGCCGGTGGCAAAGCCGTAAAGCCCAAGTGCCGCGATGGTCAGCAGCGCCAGCGCAAAGTTGCGCGAAAGGCTGCCGTTATGTAATGCTTGCGTCAGGTGTTGTGCGGTTTTGGTCAGGATATTCACGGTGGTGTCAAACAGCGGTTTGGCTTCGGGGCGCGGCACAGCCTGCCACCAACGCCGCAAGCTGGGGTAGCTTTCCAGCACGATCAGGCCGCCGCCAAAAGCCAGCAGCGACAGGTAGAGCGCAGGCGCATCCACCCCGTGCCACAGCGCAATATGCGCGTGTTGCGGGCTGCCCGTGGTGGCAGAGGCCGCCGCATCAACCAGCCAGCCGACCAAGGGCATCGGCAAAAGCCCGATGGCGACAACCAGCACGGCCAGCACGGCCGGGGCCGCCCAAAGGCCAATGCCAGGGTCGTGCGGCGGATGCGCTGCGTCAAACTTGGCCGTGCCCAGAAAGCTATGGCTTAGGAACCGCAAGGCATAGCCGACCGACAGTAGGGCGGCGATGGTGGCCAACAGCGGGGCCAGCCACGGGGTAAACAGCGTGGTCTGCGCCGCTTCGGTCAGCATCATTTCTTTTGACAGAAACCCGTTCAGCGGCGGCACCCCCGCCATTGACAGGCTGGCGATCGCGGTCAGCACAAAGGTGATCGGCATGGCGCGGCGCAGGCCACCAAGCGCGCGAATGTCGCGGGTGTGGGCGGCGTGATCGACGATGCCCGCAAGCATGAACAGCGCCGCCTTGAAGCTGGCATGGCACAGAATGTGAAATATCGCCGCCACCGCCGCGGCCTTGGTGCCCAGCCCCAACAGAAAGGTCACAAGCCCAAGGTGGCTGACGGTGGAATAGGCCAGAATGGCTTTCAGATCATCTTTGAACAGCGCCACTTTGGCGGCAAAGGCCATGGTGACAAGGCCGGTGGTGGCGACGATCAGCGTCCAAGCCTCGGTGCCCGACAGCACCGGCCACAGCCGCGCCAGCAAGAACAGCCCGGCTTTTACCATGGTGGCCGAATGCAGATAGGCCGAAACCGGCGTCGGCGCGGCCATGGCGTGGGGCAGCCAGAAATGGAACGGAAACTGCGCCGATTTGGTGAACGCCCCCAGCAAAATCAGCACCAAGGCCGGCAGATACAGCGGGCTGGCCTGAATGGCGTCGGCTTGGGTCAGTATCTGTGACAGATCATAACTGCCCGCAATCTTGCCCAGCAGCAAAAGCCCGGCGATCATGGCAAGCCCACCGCTTCCGGTGACGGTCAGCGCCATGCGCGCGCCTTGTCGGGCCTCGGGCAGGTGGCTCCAATACCCGATCAACAGGAATGACGATAGCGAGGTCAGTTCCCAGAACACCAGCAAAAGCAGGATGTTATCAGACAAGACAATGCCCAGCATCGCGCCTTGAAACAGCATCAGATAGGTCAGTAGGCGCGGATAGTTATCGCCTTGATCAAGGTAAAAGCGCGCGTAAAGCTGGATCAGCAGGCCGATGCCAAGGATCAATATGGCGAACAAAAGCGCCAGCCCGTCCAGCCGGAAGTTGGCGTTCAGGCCAAGCGCGGGCAGCCAGTTGATCTGGGTTTGCACCACCGTGCCAGACAGCAGCGCGGGCAGATGCAGCAAGATCAGGCCAAGGGCCGTGGCAGTGAAGCAAGCGGCAACGGCGGTGGCAAAGCTGCGGCCAAAGCGGGCGGTCAGCGCGGGCGTCAGGGCGCCAATAAACGGCAGGGCTGCGATCAACGCTAAGGACATTGGTAAGGCAAACCCTTTGGTCGCGGGACAGATTTCTGGCAGCGGCTATAGGGTTTAGATAGGCAATTGCGCCGACGGATCAAGCAAAAACCAGTCAGCCCGCGCGCCCAGCCGCGTTCTGATCAATCAAATACCGCTGTGACAGCGGGATCGCGGCGGCACCAAGCGCGCGGGCTTGCGCCCCCAAAGTGCCTTCGCGGATCACCGGCGGATCGATGCCGTCAAGGTCCATCGCGTGCAGGGCGGCATGGGTGCGGCGGGTGATTTCGGCGCGAATGTGCAATGGCATCCAGCCGTCGATCATCACGGCTTCGATTTCCAGCAGCGACGAGGCCGACAGCGCCGCCCAAGCCAGACCATTGGCGGCCTGATCCATCCAGTCGGACAGAATTTCGTCAGACACGATCCACTGATCATGCTGTTCCCAAAGGTGATCCGACGATTGGCCGGCCGCATCCATTGCCCGCGCCAAAGTTGACATCGACGCGGCGTTCAGCAGACGATCCACCTGGCCATCTTTGCCTTGCACCGGCAAAGGCCCGACGCCGGCCGCGTTGCCAGAGCGGCCAAGGAATAATTGGCCGTTCAACACCAAGCCACCGCCGATGAAATACCCAAAGTAGAAATAAAGGAAATCGCGCGGCCGATCGCCGGTGCCGAACACCAGTTCCGCGCCGCAGGCCGAGGTGGCATCGTTTTGGACATAAACCGGCAGGTTGGTGATGGCGGCCAGTTCGGCCTGCACATCGCGGTTGCGCCAGGCATCCATTTCGGCCTGTGGCGCGCCGATTTGATGCACCCAGCTCCAGAGTTGGAACGGCATCGCCACGCCCAGCCCGCCGATGCGGTCAGCTTCGGCGGTGGTCAGGCCGGCGCAGACTTCGGGCATGGCTTTTTCAACAAAGGCCACCACCGCCGATGGCGACGGATAGCGATAGACCTGCCGCCGGGTGGCGCGGACGCGGCCCAGAAAGTCGATCAGTGTCAGGTCGGCAGAGCGGCGACCGATCTTAAGCCCCAGAAAGAACGCGCCTTCGGGGTTCAGATGCATCGGCACCGAAGGCTGGCCAATACGGCCGCGCACCGGTTCGCCGCGCAGCAAAAGCCCGTCATGTTCCAGCGCGCGCATGATCACCGACACGGTTTGCGCCGAAAGCCCGGTGATCCGCGCGATATCGGATTTCGCCAGCCCGCCCTGTTGGCGCACCAAAGACAGCACCAGACGTTCGTTATGGTCGCGCATGCCAGACTGGTTCGAGCCGCGCAGACCTACGTCCTCTGCGCTTTGTCGGTCAGTCAGTGGTTCTGCGCCCAACGGCATGTCTGGTCCTATTCGGTCGAAGGCGGCAAGGCGGCTTTGCGCAAAATGACGTTTGCAAACAGTTCGGGTTCCGACGTTGCGATGATTGCATAAGCCGACCGGATGCGCGGGTAAAGTTGATCGCCCGCCAAAGGTGTCAGCGCAAAGCGTTGGCCAGAGGTGGCGCAGAGGTCGTCCAGCGCATGGTGGATCACGCCGCGCTGCGCCGGATCATTGTGCAAAGACGCGCGAAATGCGGCTTCTACCGGGAAAACTTTCAGCATGGCGCGCAGCATTGGCATCAGGTGAATCCCGTCGGCGCGGATCAGGCGGCGAGCATGTTCGGCAGCCGGATAATTGCCGTCGACCAACGCAATTTCATCGCCGTGCCCCATGGCCCGCAACGCATGAAGCAGGTCTGGCCCCAGCAAGGGAGAGATACCGATAAGCATGATTTCGCCTTCGTAATGTCGGTTCAGGATGCAGCCTGCATCCATGTTTAAGGACGCAGACTGCGGCTTGAAGGCGGTCCTGTCAATAATAAATCACTCTGATTTATTTAACTTGACGACTGGTAGGGAATCAGGTCAATTGGCCGCATCGTCGGGCCTGGGAGGGCCAAGCGAAACGGGTACGAACGGGGGAATAACCCCCCAATTCCTTGGGAGGACTACCAATGAAATTCAACACCAAAGCGCTGCTGGGTGCTGCTGCCATCGCGTTGATCGCGGGTTCGGCTTCGGCTGGCGATCTGGCTTGCCTGATCACCAAGAACAACACCAACCCCTTCTTCGTGAAAATGAAAGAAGGCGCTGAGGCTGCTGCTACCGCCGCTGGCATGGACTTCCAAGCTTACGCTGGCGAAAAAGACGGCGACGCTGCTCCGCAGATCACCGCGATTGAAAACTGCGTTGCTGCAGGCGCCAAGGGTATCCTGATCACCCCGTCGAACGACTCTGTCGGTCCGGCTTTGAAAGACGCTCGCGCTGCTGGCATCCTGGTGATCGCACTCGACACCCCGCTGGCTGACGCTGAAGCCCAAGACATGACCTTCGCAACCGACAACTTCGAAGCTGGTCTGCGTATCGGTAAATGGGCTGCTGCCAAGATGGGCGACACCTCGGGCGCGAAAATCGCTATGCTCGACATCAACAAAGACAACATCTCGGTTGACGTTGCACGCGACACCGGCTTCCTGAAGGGCTTCGGCGTTGAAGTTCCGGATCTGACCGTGATGGGTTCGGAAACCGACCCGCGCATCGTTGGTCACGAATCGTCGGACGCAAACCCGGAAGGCGGCCTGCGCGCGATGGAAACGCTGCTGGCTAAAGACCCGGACATCAACGTGGTTTACACCATCAACGAACCGGCTGCTGAAGGCGCCTACCAGGCTCTGAAAAACGCTGGCAAAGAAAAGCAAGCGATCATCGTTTCGGTTGACGGCGGCTGCCCGGGCATCGCTTCGGTCAAGTCGGGCGTCATCGGCGCTACCTCGCAGCAATACCCGCTGCTGATGGCATCGAAAGGCGTCGAAGCTATCGCCGCTTTCGCCAAAGACGGCACCAAGCCGGCTGCTTCGGAAGGCCTGTCGTTCTTCAACACCGGCGTGAACCTGATCACCGACCAGCCGGTCGATGGCGTCGAGTCGCTGGACTCGACCAAAGGCACCGAGCTGTGCTGGGGCTGATATAGCCACCAAACTGGCTTGATTAACGGAAGGGCGGCTTTACAGTCGCCCTTCTTCATAGACGACGGGCGCGGTGTGCGTCCGGTCGTACTTCCTTAGCGAAACGGGGGCATCCGGGCGATGAGCACGCAAGACGCACCAACGAAAACTATCTCTGATTACGAAGCCACGCTGGCCAAAGCCGATACGGCGGTCGCAAGCTTCGAAAAGGACGATAAGACCTTCATTCATGTGCTGCGCGGATTCCTCCGCGTGTATCCGACGATGATCCCGGCGCTGGTGCTGCTGGTTTCGGTCATCGCGTTTTCGATTATCGCGCCGCGGTTTTTGGGAATTGGCGCGCTGTCGACGGTGCTGAAACAGGTGACCGTGACGGGCTTTGTCGCGCTGGCGCAAACGCTGGTGATCTTGACCGCTGGTATCGACCTTTCGGTTGGCGCCATTCTGGTGGTCAGCTCGTTGGTCATGGGGAATCTGGCGGTGATGTCGGGTGTGCCGGTGCTGCTGGCTGTGCTGATCGGTATCGTTCTGGGCGGCCTGATGGGCGCGCTGAACGGCGTACTGGTGGCCAAGGTCAAACTGCCGCCGTTCATCGTAACGCTGGGGACGCTTTCGATCTTCAACGCGCTGAAGCTGTGGTATTCGCAGTCTGAATCGATCCGCAACGTCGACATCGACGCCAAGGCGCATGGGCTTTTGTGGTTCGGTCAGGGCTTCAACATGGGCGGCGCCAGCATCAGCTATGGCGGCATCACCCTGATTTTGCTGGCCGCTTTCATGTGGTATGTGCTGAACCACACCGCGTGGGGCCGCCATGTTCATGCCATCGGTGATGACCCTGATGCGGCAATGCTGTCGGGTATCCGGGTGAATGGCGTGCTGATTTCGGTCTACGCTGTGGCCGGCCTGATCTGCGGCTTTTCGGCCTGGATCGCGATTGGCCGCGTGGGTTCGGTTTCGCCGATCGCCTTTGACACGGTCAACCTTGGCTCTATCACCGCTGTGGTGATTGGTGGCACGTCGTTGTTCGGCGGCCGCGGGTCGATCGTTGGCTCGGTTCTGGGGGCTTTCATCGTTGGCGTGTTCAACACCGGTCTGTCTTTGGCGGGTGTGGATGACTACTGGCAAATGTTCGCGGCGGGCTGCCTTGTGATTATCGCAGTTGCGCTTGACCAATGGCTGCGGAGGGCTTCGCAATGAGTGACGTTCAACCCATTCTGACCGCACGCGGCCTGATGAAACGCTACGGCACTGTCGTGGCTATGAATGGCGCCGATTTCGACCTGTATCCGGGCGAAATCGTGGCTGTGATCGGCGACAACGGCGCAGGCAAGTCGACTCTGATCAAGGCGCTGTCGGGGGCTGTGACCCCTGACCATGGCACGATCAAGCTGGATGGCCGCGAAGTGCATTTCCGGTCGCCGGAAGACGCACGGGCCGAAGGCATTGAAACGGTTTACCAAAACCTTGCAATGTCGCCGGCGCTGTCGATTGCCGACAACATGTTTCTGGGCCGCGAATGGCGCAAGCCCGGCATCATGGGCAGCCTGTTTCGCCAGATGGACCGCCCGCGGATGGAGCAATTTGCCCGCGACAAGCTGTCTGAACTGGGCCTGATGACCATTCAGAACATCAACCAAGCGGTTGAAACGCTTTCGGGTGGTCAGCGTCAGGGCGTTGCGGTTGCACGCGCTGCGGCCTTCGGGTCGAAAGTGGTGATCCTTGACGAACCGACCGCGGCCCTTGGCGTCAAAGAAAGCCGCCGGGTTCTGGAACTGATCCGCGATGTGCGGGCGCGTGGCATTCCGATCATCCTGATCAGCCACAACATGCCGCATGTGTTCGAAGTGGCCGACCGTATCCATATTCACCGTCTGGGTCGCCGTCTGTGCGAGATCAAGCCGTCGGAATATTCGATGTCGGACGCGGTGGCGTTCATGACCGGCGCCAAGCTGCCCGAAGGCGTGTCGGAGCCGGTATGACTCCGGCTGCCTTGGCAGAAATGATCCGCGCGAAAGCCATCGCGCAGGGGCAGGGGCGGTTTATTGCCGCCCTTGCTGGCCCGCCCGGTTCGGGCAAATCGACCACCGCCGAAGCCGTGGCGCACCATCTTGGCAAGGGCGCGCGAGTGGTTCCGATGGACGGCTTTCACTATGACGACCGCGTGCTAGAGGCGCGCGGCTTGCGCAGCCGCAAAGGCGCGCCGAACACCTTTGATGTCGGTGGTTTTCTGCATCTGCTGACCCGTCTGCGCAACGAGGACGAGGTGGCGATTCCGGTGTTTGACCGTAATCTGGAAATCTCGCGCGGCAGTGCTGACATTGTCGGCCCCGAAGACCGTATTCTGATTGTTGAAGGCAACTATCTGCTGTTGAACGAAGCGCCGTGGAACACCGCGCAGTATGATCTGACCGCGTTTATCGACGTGCCAGAAGCCGAACTTGAGCGCCGCCTTTTGGCGCGTTGGGCGCATTTTGGCAAAACGCCGGAACAGGCGCGGGCGTGGATTGATGGCAATGACATGCCCAACATCCGCCGCGTCAACGCCGGATCGCGCGCCGCTGATGTGGTGTTGCGGCAAGACTGATCCGCAGGCCTAGCCCTGCGGCGTCATTGCCTTGCGACCCTTGGCGCGCTCAAGCCCCAACTGCCGTTCGCGCCAGATGATCAAGATACCAGCAAAAATCACCAGCGCCGCGCCTGCCAACATCGTAAGCGATGGCACCTCGGCGAACACGAAATAGCCGATCAGCAGCGCGAAAAGCATCGAGGCATAGTCGAACGGTGCCACCAGTGACGCATCCGCCTCGCGGTAGCTAGAGGTCAGCAAGATCTGCCCCACGCCGCCCAACAACCCGGCAGCGGTCAGGGTGATGCCTTCGGTCAGGGTGGGCATCACCCAGCCGAACGGAATGGTGACCAGCGACAGCAGCGTGGCGGTCAGGGAAAAGTAGAACACGATGGCGGGGGTGCGTTCGGTCATCACCAGTTTGCGCACGAACACCTGCGCCAGCGCGGCGCAGACCGCGCCGAACAGCACCAGCACCGCGCCCAACGCCTCACGCTGGCTGGCGGCATCGCCTGAAAGCGTGGTCAGGCGCGGCGACAGCACGATCAAAACGCCGGTCAGGCCCAAGGCCACGGCGGTGATGCGAAACAGCCGCACCTCTTCGCCCAGAAACATCGCGGCGAAAATCACCACCAACAGCGGTGCGGCATAGCCGATGGCTGTCACCTCGGGCAGCGGCAGATAGGCAAGGCCAGCAAAGCCCATACCCATGGCCAAAGTGCCCATCAACCCGCGCCAGACATGGCCAAACGGGTTTTGCGCGCGAAAACCGGTGGCCAGTTCGCGCCGCATCGCCAGCCATGCCACGATGACCGGGATCGCAAAGAACGACCGAAAAAACACCGCCTGTCCCGGCGGAACATGCTGCGCCGTTGACTTGATCAGCGACGACATCACAATGAACACCAGAACCGAACCCAGTTTCAGGGCAATTCCGCGCAGCGGGCGCATGGCAACCTCTTTCGCTTTTCGGGTAAGTCTTTGTGGCAAATCGCACTGGACGAAACCGCTGCCGTAGGTTTCCATCTTCAAAAGGAGAATACCATGCCCAAAGCAGCCTTGGCGGACCGAATTGATCAGGGGCGGGGCGTTACGCCCGCCGATCTGGTGCTGAAAGGCGGTCGGGTGTTTGACCTGATCACCGGTGAGTTGGTGGAAACCGATGTGGCGATCTGTGGCGATTGCATCGTGGGGGTGTTTGGCAGCTATGTCGGCCAGCGCGAGATTGACGTTTCGGGCCAGATATTGGTGCCGGGGTTCATTGATACCCACCTGCACATCGAAAGCAGTCTGGTGACGCCGTTCGAATTTGACCGCTGCGTCAGCCCGCATGGCGTGACCACCGCCATCTGTGACCCGCATGAAATCGCCAATGTCTGCGGCCTGACCGGGATCAATTACTTTCTTGAGGCGTCCAGCCGGACGCTGATGGACATTCGGGTGAACCTAAGTTCTTGCGTGCCGTCGACCCATATGGAAACCACCGGCGCGCGGCTGGAAGCCGAACATATCGCGCCGCTGATGGATCATCCGCGGGTGATCGGGCTTGCCGAATTCATGAACTATCCCGGTGTGCTTTTCAAAGATCCGGGCTGCATGGCCAAGCTAGAGGCGTTCAAGGGCCGCCATATTGACGGCCATGCGCCGCTGTTGTCGGGCAATGATCTGAACGGCTATATCGCGGCGGGCATCCGCACCGAGCATGAGGCGACCTCTTACGCCGAAGGTTTGGAAAAGCTGCGCAAGGGCATGCGGGTGCTGATCCGCGAGGGGTCGGTTTCGAAGGATCTGCACGCGTTGGTGGGGTTGTTGA
>JAHEDL010000557.1 GCA_024641255.1 Pseudorhodobacter sp. | reverse complement strand
TGCAGCATCTGTCGCAGTTGGCACCCGCTGGGTATTTTCTGGGACTGCATATTCGGTTCACGTCGCCCCTGATCACATTCCAAACTTACGATCAGGCGTGGACAGATCATTACACCGAAAAAGGCTATGCGATGCGGGACCCAATGATTGCTTGGGGGTTTTCCACCGTTGGCACCACCCGGTGGAGCGAGATTCCGGTGCCTGACACCTTCGGAATCATGGGCGAAGCAGCGGCTTATGGCATGGTTTATGGCGTTGCGGTGGCCTGCGGCCCGGTGTCTTCGCGCACAATCGCCGGCATTTCGCGTTCTGACCGAGAGTATACGACCGAAGAAATCGCCAAGATCGCGGCTCTCGTCAATCGGTTGCACGATGTTACGCAACCGCCCGAAAGCCTGACCGACGCGCAATCCGAAGCCCTGCGCCTTATTGCCGCCGGGGAACGCCATGCCTCAGCTGCTGCCAAGCTTGGGATCTCTGAAAGCGCATTGAAAGCCAGATTGAACTCGGCACGGCTGCGCCTGCTGGCGCGCACCACCGCCGAAGCCATTCAACGCGCCAAAGACTACCGGCTGATCTAAGCGTTCCTCACCCTGCGCAGGGTTTGGGAGATCTGCTCACCCCAAACCCGGAGACCACACCATGCAGACGACCACGCTTTCTTTTGCCAACATGCACAACCACGGCGAGCTTTTCGCTAACCTCTTTCGTGCCAGACGGCAGTCCTTCATCATCCAGAACCAATGGCACCTGCCAGAGGCGCTTGGCATGGAATATGACCAGTATGACACCCCGGCCAGCCGCTGGATTGCGGTGCATCAGGGCGGCGAAATTCTGGCGGGCATCCGTCTGACCCCAACCACCGCGCGCTGCGGCATCTACAGCTATATGATCCGCGATGCGCAGTTGGGGTTGTTGGACACCATTCCCGATGATCTGCTGTTCGACACCGCGCCGGTGGACGCCAATATCTGGGAATCCAGCCGCGTCTTTGTGGCACATTCGACGCCGATGGCGATTCGGCGGCGTGTCCACGCGCATCTGATCACCGAAATGACCAAATCCGCGCAAGATCTTGGCGCGCATCGGGTTATTGGCATCATTCCGGCCAGTTGGCCACGGTGGGCGTCGCGCTGCAATCTGGATGTGGCGGCGGCGGGCCGGGTGCTTGAATTCGAAGGCTACGAATCGCAATGCGTGTCCATCAACCTGATCGGCACGCTGCACTGATGCCAGCGGGGAAGGGCGTATTCCGCCTTTCCCCGCCGCGCCGCGCGTCGTAAGTTGCGCCATGGCCGACCTGTTCGATAGCCCCGGAAAACCTGTGCCAGAGGGCTCGCGCCCGCTGGCTGATCGCTTGCGGCCGCGCAACCTGTCCGAAGTTATCGGTCAGACGCATGTGCTGTCGCCGGAAGGCCCGCTGGGGGCGATGCTGGCGGCGCATAGCTTGTCGTCGCTGATTCTTTGGGGCCCGCCGGGGGTGGGCAAGACCACCATCGCACGGCTTCTGGCCGCCGAAACCGATCTGGCTTTTGTGCAGATCAGCGCGATTTTCACCGGCGTGCCGGACCTGCGCAAAGTGTTCGAATCCGCCAAGATCCGCCGCCAAAACGGGCAGGGCACGCTGCTGTTCGTGGACGAAATCCACCGTTTCAACAAAGCGCAGCAAGACGGCTTTCTGCCCTATATGGAAGACGGCACCATCCTTTTGGTGGGGGCGACCACCGAAAACCCCAGTTTCGAGCTGAACGCCGCTGTGCTGTCGCGCGCGCAAGTCATTGTTTTGGAACGCCTGACGCTGACCGATCTGGAGCGGTTGGCGCAACGGGCCGAAAAGGAACTTGGCCGCGCGCTGCCGCTTAACGGCGAGGCGCGCGAGGCGATGATCGAAATGGCCGACGGCGATGGCCGCGCTTTGCTGAACCTGATCGAACAGGTCGCGGCGTGGCGGTTGGACAAGCCACTGAGCCGTGACCAGTTGGCCACCCGGTTGATGCGCCGCGCCGCCAAATACGACAAGTCGGGTGAAGAGCATTACAACCTGATTTCCGCCCTGCACAAATCGGTGCGCGGCAGCGACCCGGATGCAGCGCTTTACTGGTTCGCCCGCATGTTGGAAGGCGGCGAAGATCCGCGCTTTCTGGCCCGCCGTATCACCCGAATGGCGGTTGAAGATATCGGCCTTGCCGACCCGCAGGCGCAGCAGGTCTGTCTGGAAGGCTG
>JAHEDL010000555.1 GCA_024641255.1 Pseudorhodobacter sp. | reverse complement strand
AAAAATCTTCGGTGCTGATGTTGGCTTGGCCAGAAAGATCGCGCATCCGCGCCATGTTGATGGCAAATCCGGTTTCGGTGCCAAAGCTGATTTGCGCATACCCGGCAGAGTTTTCCAGCAGTGCATCCAAGGCTTCGACCAAGGGGCGGCCAATCAACAGCCGCGCCTGCGTTACCAACACCAAAGCCAAAGACGACGGTTCGGTGCTGGCGAAATACCGTTCCACCGCTTGCAAGTTTTGATAGGCGACGCGGTGGTTTGGTATGTCGACCGGGCCAGCTTGCACCAGAGGCGGCGTGCTGGCTGTGCCGGGTTGCGCCAGATCGGCGGTATTTGCCTCGGCTGTGCTGGCACCGCCTTCGCTGCCCAAATCCGCCCGCGATGCCAACACCATCGCCAGAATGTCGGCCAACTTGTCATCCAGCCGTTCCAGCTTTGGCGTGAACGGTTTGCTGGCGCTTTGGCACAGCGCCACGATCTTCTTGATCGCTTCGCGCAGCGCCACCAACTGGTCATGCAGGCCATCCACCGCTTTGGCGTTTTCCGAAGACCCAAGCGCGCCGGTAATCGCCCCCACATCGCCGGGTTGCTCGCCGTCGCGCGCCGTCACCTTCCCGGCGGCGGTGGCATAGCCGCGGTATAAAATATCGCCCGCGCGCCGGTCGGTGAACAGCACCGCATAGTCCAACGGTGCCGCAATGGTAGCCAGCGCGTTCAATTCTTCGATGGCGTTTTGCCGGTCAATCGGATCGGTCGGATGAACGTCGGTCGGATAGGTTTCCAGCAACGCGGCAAAGCCCAAAACCGCTTCGGCAAAGCCCTTGAAACGGCCCGACAGAATTTGAAACTTCGCCTCTAGCCCCAACAGGCGCAGATCGCGGCTGCGGCCCAAAAGCGCGTCAATCTGGGCGGATTCGGCCTTCTGATCCACCGATTTCGGATCAAACAAGGTGCCACGCACAACATTGAAATAGCTGGTCGGCAGCCGATCTTCGACGTTGAAGTAGTAATCGCAAAAGTCTGCATCGTCTTGCGCCAGCAGATCTTCCCCGCAGGGCGCATCAGGGGAAAGCGGCTTGATCAGATCATCCAGCCGCATCGGGTCCCTTATTTACGCTTGGCGGAAACGCGCACAGGTTGAGGTTTTGGCAGGGCGGCGATCAGGCCGGTTCCAAGAATAAGGGCAATCAATGCAGCGGTCATAGCGCAGTCCTTTGCAAAACTTATGTGAAGCCTAGCGCCGTGCCGCAGCAGGGTCAATCGCTGCCTTTGCCACCGGCTTTCTTTACCGCAACGTCATAAGCATCGGCGAAATAAGCCAAAAACACATCCAGCATGCCATTTTCATAAGGATGCGTCTTTGCATCCCAGCGTTCGACAAACAATTCCCACGCCCGCGCCTTTTTCGAAGACATGATTCCCCCGGTGGTGCGCTCTTCTATGGATTCCGGAGCCAGATCCTCCAGCAGCCGCGCAAGCGCCGGTTGCATAGCGGCATAAACCGCCGTCTGGTGGCGCTTTATGTCGTCAAATCCCTGCTGAAACGCGGCGGTCGAACTTAGATAGCTTTCGCTTTTCGGCCCGAACATCGTCAGCAACGCCTCGGCCGCATTGGGTTTGAATTTCAGCGGCGAGTTGTTCATCCCGCCGATCATCGTGCGGCTGGCGCTTTTGACGAACTGCTTCGCCGCCGCCCGAGCGCCCAACAGCGCCATCAGCTCTTCGGTGGCAATCCGCAGGCTGCGGCCAATATCTTCGCCCAACTGCGTCACATCCACATGCGCCAAACTGCCCGCAGGCAGACCCGCACCTTTGCAGATCGCGTCCAGCAGCGGCAACGCTTCGGTCATGGCGGGTGGTGGCGGGGCGACCACGGCGGGTTTTAGCGGAAACGGCTCTGACGTTGGCAGCGGCGGTGTGGTCGCGACCGGGGGCACAACCGGCTCTGGCGGTGCCGTCACCGGCGCTGCGGCGCGCGGGTTTTCGACGAAACTGTCGCCAAACTGCCCAGCTAGTGCCGATGATGGCCGCGTCGGCGGCGGCAATGGTTGCGGCATCGGCGCGGGCGTTGGCACAAGGCTCCACGGATCGCTGGACACCGGTGCAGCAAAGGCCGCTGGTGCCGCCGGATCACTGATCAGCACCCGAATAATATACTGCCCCACCTGCAACCGTTCATTGTCGCCCAACGGCAGCGGCGACGACACCCGCATCGGCTGCCCGT
>JAHEDL010000553.1 GCA_024641255.1 Pseudorhodobacter sp. | reverse complement strand
TCCCGGCTTTTGGGCAACGCGCCGGGCTTCATTTTGTCGGTCGAAAAGCGACTTTTGGCCTCGTATATGGGGATGACGCCGGAAAACCTGTCGCGGGCGTTGAAGTCTTTGGCCGAAGACGGTTGCAAGATTGACGGGCAGCGCATCATCATCACCGACCGTGTGAAATTCGAAGCCTTGGCAGCACTTTCGCCCTGGCTTGATGGCCCCGACCCCGAAGCCTCGCAGGCCGGTGTCAGCCTGCCCTTGCCCGAAGCAGATCGGTAATTCGGGCGGCAAAGGTTAAGACTTCCTTAAAATGAACAGGTCAACCACTTGATATAAAACATATAAAAAAAGGTCCCGAGTTGGGACCTTCCGAAAACCCGCCCTGCCTGCCCTAACTCTCGCTGCGGTCTTGTTCGACAAAACTGCGCAGCACTGCCACATCGGAAATGCTGGCCAAACTTTGCCGCACCGTCACCCCATGATCGCGCAGCTTGGCAAACGCACGGCTTAGACTTTCCGGTTTCATCCCCAACCGGCCCGCAATCAGAACCTTGTCATAGGGCAGCGTCACCTCGCAGGCCCCAACGCTGCACGGCGCCAGATCCAGCAAAAACTCTGCAATCCGCTGCACCCCAGTCTGCGCCTTCAACCCCTCCACCTGCGCCACCAGCCCGTTCAGATGCACGAAGGTCGCCGACAGGATCGAAATCGCAATCTCGGGGCTTTCCCGGATCTGCCGCAACAAACTATCCGCCTCGATGCGGATCAGGCTGCAATCCGTCACCGCCTCGGCCGCCACCGGGTAAACATCGGTTCGAAACGCCACCGCCTCGCCAAAGCTGCGCCCCTTGGTGAACACCCCCACCACCGCCTCTGCCCCGCTTGGCGCGACCCGGTACAGCTTCACCCACCCCGCCGCGACAATATAAATCGCCGTCGCCTGATCACCCTGCAAAAAGATCGTCTCGCCGCGCTCATAACTGCGCACCCGCGCCTCGCTCAGCACCTTGTCAACGACATGTTCCGGCGCCGAAGACAGCAACAAAGACCGTCGCGCGATTTTGGTTTGATCGATGTTCATGTCGCGGCCTCACTTTGCCCGACCACATCAGATACCACGCGAAAACACCAGCCTTCGCCGCCGCCGCTAATTCGCCCGCCGCGCCTGCAGTTTTGGATGAACCAGAACTGGCCAGAACAGCACCACAAATCCGCCAAATGCCAAAATCCAGCCACAAGCCGCCACATGCAGCAGCCACGACGCCTGCGGAAACATCCCCGCACCAACCCGGGCAATCACGCCGACGATCAGCGACAGATACAAGAACGCAGCCCCCTTGCCCGCTGACAACGGATAGCCGCCATGGCCAAGGCTGGCGCGGCTCATCACCGCCAAGGTCATCAACCCGACCGCCCCCGCCATCCAAGCGTGTTTCGCCGCCGGCCCCAGCGCAACAACGCCCAGCACATCGGCGGCCACGCTGAAAAACCCAAGCGCCACGAACAAGAAACCCGCATGCAGCACCCAGATCAGCGGCTCTGACATCGTCAAAAATCCGCGCCAGCGCAGCAACCGCCAGACATTCGCGATACCCGCCAAAAGGCAAAGCGCGCCGGTAATTGCGTGATCGGGCAGCACCGTCCAAGCCAGCAGCGCCACAATCGTGATGGTCATACAAACATCATCCCCCCTGTCCGCCTGCGCGGGCAGTTGCGCAGACCGCCGCTGCGCCAGCCAATTGCGGGTAAAGCTGGGCACAATGCGGCCACCGATCAGCGTGATCAGCAAGATCAGTGTCGCCAAGGCCAGCCGCGCGCCCAAACCACCTGCCGCGTAACCACCCTGCGCCGCCTCGATATGAAACAGCAGGTCCGCTACGATTAGCAGCGTCAACAACGCCAACACTTTAAGATTGCGCCAGTTGCGGCCAGCCACGATTTCGCGCCCGATCGCCACGGCAAACACCACAGGAAACGCCAGATCAATCGCCGCAATCGCCATCGCGGGCAGACCAAAGCCAAGCGTCACCACAAGCCGCCCGATCAGCCACAGCGCAACCAATCCCGCCGACGGCCAGCCAACAATGGGAAAACGCCCGGTCCAGTTCGGTACAGCCGTCATCAAAAATCCGGCAATGACCGCGGTAGAATAGCCAAACAACAGCGAATGCGCGTGCCAAGACACCGGGTCAAACGCCGCCGTCCAACCGATCAGCCCGCTTAGCACCAAAATCCAC
>JAHEDL010000550.1 GCA_024641255.1 Pseudorhodobacter sp. | reverse complement strand
GCACTCCGGTGGTTGTCAGTCGCAGCCCGATGATCGGAAACGCCGCCCGGCAAACAAACTGCGTGATATGCGGCGTCATGGGCCGCGCCATGCCAAACAACGGCCGTTCGATCAACCGCAGCAGCAACAGCAGCGCAAGGCAGCCATAGGTCAGCGCCCCCAAGTCACCGCCGCGCAGCAGCACTCGCAGCCACCCCATCGGCCCTATACGCGGCACGTCAATCGCAGCGGCGCGCCAATCGGTCATGCGTCACGCGCGGTTTTGCGGGTGTAGAAGTCACGATGCTTTGCGCTCATCTTCGTGGTGTCCATCACCAAACACACATCGGTCGTGTTGAAGTCGTGATCAATCCAGGCCCCCTGCCCGACAAAACCACCCAACCGCAGATAGGCCTTGATAAGCGCAGGCGTCCCCGCCATCGCCGCCTTGCGGTCCAGCTGATCTGCCGGAACCATATCCATCGGCTGCGCATGTTCGGGGCGCACCGTAACGCGCAGCGCTTCGGGCGCCAAATGGTGATGGTGCAGATAGGCAAGAGGTTGACGCAGCGCCACAACATCGGTGCCATGAAACGACGCTGTGCCAAACAAGATTTCGATGTCGCGTTCCAGCACATAGTCGGCCAAGGCATTCCACAGGTGGAACATCGCCGTGCCACCGCGATAGTCGGGATGCACACAAGAGCGGCCCAGCTCTAACAGCCGCCGCCCCGACGCTTTCAGCGCCGACAGGTCATATTCGGTTTCCGAATAGAATCGCCCTGATTGACGCAAGCGGTCAGACGGCAACAACCTATACACCCCAACCACGTCATCGTATGCCGCCGCATCGCGCTGTTCGTCGATCAGCAAAAGATGATCAAACCAAGGGTCAAACGCGTCACATTCCAGCTGCGCATCGTGGTCAACCAGATCACCGGTTCCTCCAAGTTCCGTCACAAAAACCCGGTAACGCAACCGCTGCGCCGCCCGCAAATCGCGGTCGTCGCGGGCAAGTCGAAGCGTAAAACGCATGTCGTCGGCGATCATCGGGTGGGTCCGGGCATGTGGCGACGCGCTTCCATTAGGCCGCACTGCGCGGTATTGCAACCGTGTCCGGCGGCTTGCCCTGTCACAGCGTTAACCCAAGATTAACCAGTTGCTGCGTCAATGCGCAAAATCTGGCAACAAATCCACTTGGCGAAGATCGATCACAACCTTGCCAGCATGTTCAAAATTGACGGTAACTCGATTGCCAATGGCCGACTGCACCTGCCCCAAACCCCATTCGGGTTGCTGCGGGTGCCGCACCATCATGCCCGGCTCTAGAATTCCCGTCATCTTCGCCTCATTTCACTGAAGGACTCTGCCTTTGCCCGACAAGCCCGATCTCGCCGCACTCGTCGGTTCGCGTATCTGCCATGACCTTATCAGCCCGATCGGCGCCATCGGCAACGGGGTAGAGCTGGTTTTGATGGATGGCGCGATCAACGGGCCGGAAATGACGCTGATCACCCAAAGCGTCAACCACGCCAATGCCCGCATCCGGTTCTTTCGCGTGGCCTTCGGCATCAGCAGCAGCGATCAACGCATCGGGCGCAGCGAAGTGACCTCTATTCTAACCGACATGACGCATGGCGGTCGGCTGGTGGTAGACTGGAACAGCCCCGCAGACCTTGCGCGCCGCGATGTGAAGCTGTTGTTTTTGCTTCTACTTTGCCTAGAAAGCGCCATGCCTTATGGGGGCCGCATCGCGATTGAGCGGGGCGAGTCGCGCTGGCTGATGCACGCAACCGCCCCAAAGATGAAACTTGACCCAGCGCTATGGGAAAGCTTGCTCACGCCCGGCACCGGTGCCGATATCGGTGCCGCGCATGTTCAATTTCTGCTTGTGCCCGACGAAATCACCCGCCAACACCGCCGGCTCACGACGGAACTGGCCGAAAACGATATCAAACTTAGTTTCTGATCGTGCCGTTTCCGGTGACCAGATACTTGAAGCTGGTCAACTGATCGGCGCCAACCGGGCCGCGGGCATGCATCTTGCCCGTGGCAATCCCAATCTCGCCGCCCATGCCAAATTCGCCGCCATCGGCAAATTGGGTCGAGGCATTGCGCATCAAGATCGCACTATCCAACCGCTGAAAGAACCGCGCCGCCGTGGCGTCATTTTCGGTCAGGATAGATTCGGTGTGGTTCGACCCATAGTGCCGGATATGCGCAATTGCCTCGTCCACGCCATCGACCAAT
>JAHEDL010000532.1 GCA_024641255.1 Pseudorhodobacter sp. | reverse complement strand
AGATTCGGCGCCCGACATTCATCTTGCCGGCAACAAGGTGCTGGCCGCCGAAGGCTTGCCGCTGGTCAGCTTTGAACAAAGTCGCGGTTTTGTCGGTCATGGTGCGGGCGTGCTGATCGAACGCATGATCGCCGCCGTTGGGGCCGATCCGGCCCGCCACGCCGCGATGCTGGCGCAGTTCTTGCAGCATTACGAAGCCGCCGTGCATCAAACCACGCTGTATCCCAACGTGCAGAACGCGCTGACGGCGCTGCAAAAAGACGGCTGGGCGCTTGCCATCTGCACCAACAAGCCCGTCGCCCCCACCCGCGCCGTGTTGGCGCATTTTGGGATGTTGCAGATGTTTCCGGTGATCTTTGGCGGCGATAGCCTGCCCACCCGCAAGCCAGACCCGGCTCCGCTGCTGGCCACCATAGCTGCCCTTGGCAACCTACCCGCGCTGTTTGTCGGCGACAGCGAGGTCGACGCCGAAACCGCCCATCGCGCCGCTATGCCCTTTGCGCTTTACACCGAAGGCTACCGCAAAACCGCCGTTGCAGACCTGCCGCACCACGCCGCCTTTGACGATTTCGCAGCACTTCCCGACATTGCCGCTGCATGGTGGTCAAGGCGAAATCCTTAAGATTTCGTTAAATTCGATCAGTCAACATGCTGATATACAACAATAAAAAATGGTCCCGCGTTGGGACCGCCCAGCCAAAGGCCTTGCTATGCCCCAAATCCTAGCCATCGACCAAGGCACCACCTCGACCCGCGCGATCCTGTTCGATGCCGCCCTACGCCCGCTGACCCAGGCGCAAGAAGAGTTTCCACAGCACTTCCCCGCCTCGGGCTGGGTTGAACATGACCCGGCAGATTTGTGGCGCACCACCCTGTCCACGATCCGCGCCGTGCTGGCAAAAACCGACCCCGCGAAAATCGCCTGTATCGGCATCACCAACCAACGCGAAACCACCCTGATCTGGGATCGCGAAACCGGTATCCCCATCGCCAACGCCATCGTCTGGCAAGACCGCCGCACCGCCGACACCTGCGCCACCCTGCGCGCCGCAGGACTGGAACCCATGATCACCGCCCGCACCGGCCTGCTGCTGGACCCGTATTTTTCCGGCACCAAGGTGAAATGGCTGCTAGACCACACCCCCGGCGCGCGCGAAAAAGCCGCGGCAGGCAAGCTGGCCTTCGGCACGGTTGACAGTTTCCTGATCTGGCACCTGACCGGCGGCAAAGTTCACGCCACCGACGCCACCAACGCCGCCCGCACCCTGCTGTTCAACATCGCCAGCAACCAGTGGGACACAGAAATTTGCGCCCTGCTCAATATCCCCTTGTCACTTCTGCCCGAGGTGAAGGATTGCGCCGCCGATTTCGGCAGCACCGACCCCGCCCTGTTCGGCCGCGCCATCCCAATCACCGGCGTGGCCGGCGACCAACAGGCGGCAACCGTCGGGCAAGCCTGCTTTCAACCCGGCATGATGAAATCCACCTACGGCACCGGCTGCTTTGCACTGCTGAATACCGGCGCAGAACAGGTTGCATCGAAAAACCGCCTGCTGACCACCATCGCCTATCGGCTGAACGGCCAGACCACCTATGCGCTGGAAGGGTCAATCTTCATCGCGGGGGCCGTGGTGCAATGGCTGCGTGATGGGTTGAAGATCATCGCCGCTGCCCGCGATACCCAAGCCATGGCCAAAGCCGCCGATCCGTCACAAGATCTGATCCTTGTTCCCGCCTTTACCGGCCTTGGCGCGCCGTATTGGCAGCCAGAAACCCGCGGCGCGGTGTTTGGCTTGACCCGCAACTCTGGCCCCGCCGAAATGGCGCGCGCGGCGCTTGAAAGTGTCGGCTATCAAACCCGCGATCTGCTGGAAGCCATGCGCGCCGATTGGGTCAGCGCCGCAGATGGCGTGCTGCGGGTGGATGGGGGCATGGTGGCCAGCGATTTTACCATGCAATTTTTGGCCGATATTCTGGGCGCTCCGGTTGATCGCCCCATTGTCACCGAAACCACTGCGCTTGGCGCGGCTTATCTGGCCGGGCTGCAGGCAGGCATCTGCCCAGAACCGACCAAGTTCGCCGAAAGCTGGGCCCTGCAACACCGCTTTACCCCGCAGATGGAGACCGCAACGCGTGCCGCAAAATACGCCCGCTGGGGCCGCGCCGTTCAAGCCACACTGATGGTTTAGCCAAAGGCTTGACCGTCGCGCCCGGATAAGGCCTAAGCTGCGCCATGGTAGACAC
>JAHEDL010000529.1 GCA_024641255.1 Pseudorhodobacter sp. | reverse complement strand
AAAGCCAAGAATTTTCGGCCCCGCCCCCCAAGCGGCGCGCGACCGCCAAGCCTCCAAATTCACATTGGCCCAAATATCCCGGGGTGAGGCGCCTCGCGCCGAGGGGCAGCGCCCCTCCCTAAAGCCCTGCAATCGTTAAAAATCCGTTAAAACGGCACCCCCAACATATTGAAATCAAACAGGTAAAAAAAGGTCCCGCGTTGGGACCTCACTCATCCCCCTGCTGACGCAGCTTGAACGCAATCTGGCGCAGCATGCCGTGAAAGGTCTGCACCTCTGCCCGCGTCAGCCCCAACCGCGACCACATATTGCGCAAACTGGCCTTCATCCCGGCGACCTTTGCGGGCGGAAAGAAAAACCCCGCCGCGTCCAGCCGTTCCTCGAAATGATCGCCCAGCTTTTCCACTTCCAACCCCGACGCAAACTCCGTCCGCGCCATCTCCATCACCACCGCCTCGGCAGGCTCGGTCTGCCGCCGCCACTCATACCCCATCAACAGCACACATTGCGCCAGATTAAGCGAAGCAAACTCCGGGTTGACCGGCACCGTCACGATCGCGTTGGCCAGCACCACATCATCGTTCTCCAGCCCCGCGCGCTCTGGCCCGAACAGCACCCCAACCTTCTTGCCCGCCGCAACCAGCGCCCGTGCATGCTCCATCGCCGCCTCCGGCGTATAGATCGGCTTTGTCAGCTCCCGCCCCCGCGCCGTGGTGGCGAAAACAAAATCGCAATCCTGAATAGCCGCCTTCAGATCGGGAAACAGCCCGGCATAATCCAACACCCGCCCCGCCCCCGACGCCATCGCCACCGCCGCCGAATTCGGCCAACCATCGCGCGGCGCCACGATCCGCATCCGCTCCAGCCCAAAGTTCAGCATCGCCCGTGCGGCGGCACCGATATTCTCGCCCATCTGCGGGCGAACAAGAATGAAGGCGGGCGGGATCATGGCAAACCTCTGGCTGAACTGCCGCCTGATACGCCACCGCGCCTTCCTAGCCAAGCCCGCCATTCTAGGCTAACAAGGGCCAACTCTATGCAGGACAGACATATGGCCGACCAAGACCGCCCGCAAATTACCCTGATCACCCCCCCCGCGATTGATCTCGATATCTTCCCCGACCGTCTGGCCGCCGTGCTGGACAGCGCAGATATCGCCTGCGTCCGGCTTGCCCTTGCAGGCAAGGACGAAGACATGATCCAACGCGCCGCCGACGCCTGCCGTCTGGTCAGCCACGCCCGCGACGTTGCCATCGTGATTGAAAATCATGTGCTGATGGTTGAACGGCTTGGCCTTGATGGCGTGCATCTGACCGATGGCGCCCGCCAAGTCCGCAAGATCCGCAAAGAACTTGGCAACGACGCCATTGTCGGCGCCTTCTGCGGCGTCACCCGCCACGAAGGCATGAACGCCGCCGAAGCCGGTGCCGACTATGTCGCCTTCGGCCCCATCGGCACCACGCCGCTGGGCAATGGCGAACAGGTCGAATTCGACACCATTGAATGGTGGTCGCAAGTGATCGAAGTGCCGGTAATCACCGAAGGCGCGCTTACGGCGGAATTGGTGGCCAAGTTCGGCCCGGTAACCGACTTTTTCGGCATCGGCGAAGAAATCTGGGGCGCGGATGATGCAAGTGCCGCGTTGAAAGCCTTGCTGGCACCGCTGGGCTAACCCCTTGCACAATAGCCAAGGCGGGGCAGTCGCGCCTTGGCTAGCGTTCGGCCGCTTCGGCCAAAACATGGCTGGCGCGAATGACCCGTTCGCAATGCGCCGCAAGGTCTTTGCGGCTGTCAAAAGCATCCACCGGCACTTCGGGATGAAAAATCACCTCAACCCGCCCCTGCCGTGCCGCCGCCAGCGTCTGCAGCAGATGTGGCGCGAAATCCATCTCGCCCCACCAACCATAAAACCGCGGGTCCTGCCCCTTTGGCGCATGGTAAATCACCGTCACCGGCTGCACATACAGAATGTGATCCAAACCATGGCTATAGAACGCGGCAAACAGCGTTGATTTGAACGGCAACACCCGGATCGCATCGGTGCTGGTGCCTTCGGGGAAAAACATCAACTTGTGCCCCGCCCGCAAGCGGTCTTCAAACAGCGCCTGCTGCCGCTTCGCTTCGGTGCCCTTGCGCGCAATGAACACCGTGCCGGTTGCACGCGCCAACCAACCAATGCCGCCCCAAGCCTCGACTTCGGACTTCGCCACGAAATACACCCGTTGCACCGCGTTCAGCGCAAAAA
>JAHEDL010000527.1 GCA_024641255.1 Pseudorhodobacter sp. | reverse complement strand
CGAAGAAGCCGGGCGCAGGCTGGCGCAGATTGACGGCTATCGCATCAACTGCTTTGGCCATTTGGGCGATGGCAACCTGCATTACAACGTGTTCCCGCTGCCCGGAAAATCCCGCAAGGACCACGATCACCAACGCGATGCGGTGAAGCAATGCGTGCATGATCTGGTGGATGCGCTTGGCGGGTCGGTGTCGGCCGAACACGGGCTGGGCCGCTTGAAGGTGGACGATCTGGAACGCTACGGCGACGCTGGCAAAGTCGCCGCAATGCGCACAATCAAGGCAGCACTTGATCCGGCCGGCATCATGAACCCCGGCGCCGTGCTGCGCTGATCTCATCCTCTTGGCTAAAATATCCCACGGGGGACGCGCCTTGGCTTTGCCAAGGTGCGTGGGGGTGTGAAACCCCCATGCGCGGCCAAACCGGTGCCGCACCGCTTGCCCTTGGCGCATGAAAACGCCCTGCCGGAAACCGACAGGGCGCTGGGGTAGGGTGGGTTCACGTGGTGCAAGCAGCGTGGTCACCCAAGGCAAGGGGTTTTGCCCGAGTGATTACAGCTTTAGATTGATTCGCTCTATAAAGCGTTAAAGGCCTTCAAACTCACACAAAGCATGCACGTCCATGCCCATCGCTTCCAGCTTCTTGCGCCCGCCTAGGGCTGGCAGGTCAACGACAAAGGCGCAGCCGATCACCTGCGCGCCCAGCCGCTCGATCAGTTTGATCCCAGCCTCGGCCGTGCCGCCGGTTGCCAGCAGGTCATCCACCAGCAGCACCTTTTCGCCCGGTTGCATGGCGTCGTCATGCACCTCAACCACGGCTTCGCCATATTCCAGCGTGTAGGCCTGCGAAATGGTCTGGCCGGGCAGTTTGCCTTTCTTGCGGATCGGCACGAAACCGGTCGAAAGCTGGTGCGCCACCGCGCCGCCAAGGATAAAGCCGCGCGCTTCCAGGCCCACCACTTTGTCGATGCGCATGCCGGCATAGGGGGCAAGCAACTGGTCAACGCACATGCGAAAGCCGCGCGGGTCGGCGAAAAGCGTGGTGACATCGCGGAACAAGATGCCCTCATGCGGGAAATCGACGATGGTGCGGATATAGTCTTTGACGGTCTTCTTCATCATTCAGCCTTTCAGGACGCGGCCAGCGACCGCGTCAAGTTTGTTCAAAACCTCGGGGTCGCGTTTGGCGGGGGCGGTCATCAGCGCATGGTCCAGCGCGCGATCACAGCCGCAGGGGCAGGGCGCGCGGTTTGCCGCAAGTTGTGCCGGAAGCTGCGTCACAAGGCTGCGGGCGTTGCCGGCGTTGGCGGTCAGCGTGGCGATGACCTGTGCCACATCCACCGCGCCATGATCTTGGTGCCAGCAATCGTAATCGGTGACCATCGCGATGCTGGCGTAGCACAGCTCTGCTTCGCGGGCGAGTTTGGCTTCGGGCATGCCGGTCATGCCGATCACGTCGGCCCCCCATTGCCGATACAGCCGGCTTTCAGCCAGCGTGGAAAACTGCGGACCTTCCATGCAAAGATAGGTCGCGCCGGCGTGCAGCTTTACCTGTGCGGCGCTGGCTGCGGCGGTGCAGGCTTGGCCCAACCGGGCGCAGGTGGGGTGGGCAAGGCTGACATGGCCAACGCAGCCTTCGCCAAAGAAAGACTTCTGGCGATCAAAGCTGCGGTCGATATATTGGTCAACCAGCACGAAATCGCCCGGCGCATAGTCGGCGCGCAGCGACCCTACGGCGGAAACCGCCAGAACATCGGTGCAGCCCAGCCGTTTCAACGCGTCGATATTGGCGCGGTAGTTGATTGATCCGGGGGCATGAACGTGGCCGCGGCCATGGCGCGGCAGAAACGCCATCGCGGTGCCGTTCAGGCGGCCCAGCAATACCTCGTCTGACGGTTTGCCCCACGGGGTTTTCACCTTGACCCAAGACGCGCCTTCAAGCCCGTCGATATCATAGACACCCGAGCCGCCGATCACGCCGATCATGGTTTGCATGGTGGTTTCCTGACATTACCTTCGGGGCCGAGTTTAGGGGCGATGTGCGGGCAGGGGAAGGGGGCGGCGGTGGATGGGGTGTCGCACAGTGCGACGCTTTGGGGGCGACTATAAAACAATGGGTTAGCGGTTGATGGTAAGCTTGCGTTAATCTTTGCGGCAGGTCACGCCGTGGTCGACAAGTCGGGCCGCAGCCGCCAAGATAGCCTGCAGCAGCGCCCACGAAAGGGAAAACCGATGCAAGCTTTGTTGA
>JAHEDL010000520.1 GCA_024641255.1 Pseudorhodobacter sp. | reverse complement strand
TGGAAACCCCCGCGCTTGAGATTTTGTATATTCAGGGCGACGGCGGCGACAAAACCCCCGAAGGTCAGGCCGCCATTGCGGTGAACGCCGAAAAGCTGCGCCGCCCCTTGGCGCGGTTGCAAGCGCATCTGGCGTCGCATGATTGGCTGGTGGGCAACCGCTTTACCGCCGCCGATATCAACACCGCCGAAGTGGTGCGCTATGCCCAAGGCCACCCGACCCTGCTGGCAGAGTTTCCGGCGGTCAAAGCATGGCTTGATCGGTGTCAGGCCCGCCCGGCGTTTCAGGCAATGTGGGCTGGCCGCATGGCCGAACCGGCGTAAACGCCGCAATTTTGCAGTCGCGCCCAGCCCACAGGCGGGCGCGACCATGCTGTTCGCCTTAACCGCAGTGCAGCGCGTAAACCCGCCGTGCCGCGCCATCGTAGCTAACCTGATTGCCCAGCAAGGCCCCCGGCAAACAGCCCGTCGCCCGTTCGACAAAATCGGCCGCTTCGGCATCCGCCAACCGATAGGCCGCCGGATACAGCAATTCGACCTGCCCACCACGTGGCGTGACGTTGATCACATAGGGGCCAGAAAGCTGAAACTGCTGCGTGGTCTGGGTGCTGATCGGGCCGTTTTCGGCCACACAAGCGCCCAGCGCCATCACGGCGAAAAGACAAAGACCTTTGGAAATCATGGCAGGAACCTTTTTGTTAAACCGTTGGATCATCAATATAATTGCGCCAGTTATGCTGCTCTTTGAACCCAAGCACCTCGCGGATCTTGCGGTTCGACAACAGGCTTTCATGCGCCTTCACCGGGCGGCTTAGCGGCACTTTCGGAAAGAACCGCGCCAGCAGCTCTTGATTGCTTTGGCAAACCGAATTGGTGTCATTGCAGGCGTTGAACACCTGCCACCCCAAGCCGTCTTTCTTCAGCGCCAGATCCACAATCTGCCCCAGATCGCGCGCATCTATGTAGCTGAAGGTAATCCGCCGCCGCTGCCCCGGATCGGCAAAGAAACCCGGAAAGCGGTCACGGTATTCATGCGGTTCAATCACGTTGCCAATCCGCAGCGCATAGATGTCGGCCCCCGACCGGCGCTGAAAACTGCGCGCCGTCGCCTCGTTGACCTTCTTCGACATGCCATAGCTGTCCATCGGATCAATGTCGTAATCTTCCTCCAACGGCAGCACCTTGGGATCAACGATGCCATCGCTGAAACACACGCCATAGGTGGTTTCGCTGGACGCAATGATGATCTTCTTGATCCCCAGCTTCACTGCAGCTTCAATGACGTTATAGGTCCCAATCACGTTGACCCGATAGGTTTCATTGTCGGGCTGCAACATCAGCGCCGGGATCGCCGCGAAATGCACCACCGCGTCAAACTTCGGCGGCGCGCCGCCATCCAACTCGGCCCCGTCGATATGCGTCACCATCGCATTGAACATCTGCCCGGCATCGGTGATATCGGCAACCAGATCACCCACACCCGCCATCCGCAACGGCACCCGATCGACGTTCAGCACCTTATGGCCCTGCGCCGCCAAATAGGCCACCACATGCTTGCCCGCTTTCCCCGACCCACCCGTAAACAAGACCCGCATCGCAATCTCCTCCGGTTTTCCCCACGCTAAAGCCACAGCCGCCGCGCCACAACACCCCTACATCTTGCGCCCTGCCCCGCCTAGATGATCTAATAGCCCCCCAAAGCCGCATAACAAGAATCGAGCAGCCATGGCCAACGACCTCCTCTCTGGCGACAGCCAAGTCTACGACGCCTCCTCGATCGAGGTGCTAGAGCCTTTGGAGGCCGTCCGCCTGCGCCCCGGCATGTATATCGGCGGCATTGACGAACGCGCCTACCACCACCTTGCGGCCGAAATCATCGACAACTCGATGGACGAAGCCGTCGCGGGCCACGCCAACCGCATCGAAGTCGAACTGCACGCCGACGGCGCGCTGACCGTGCGCGACAACGGCCGCGGCATTCCTGTCGATCCGCACCCGAAATTCCCCGATAAATCCGCGCTGGAAGTCATTCTCTGCACCCTGCACTCGGGCGGCAAATTCAACGGCAAGGCCTATGAAACCTCGGGCGGCCTGCACGGCGTCGGGTCGTCTGTCGTCAACGCCCTGTCCGACCGCATGTATGTCGAAGTGGCCAAGAACAAGGAACTTTACGCGCAATCCTTCTCGCGCGGAAAACCGCAAGGCCCGATTGAAAAGATCGGCGCCGCCCCCAACCGGCGCGGCACCTCTG
>JAHEDL010000503.1 GCA_024641255.1 Pseudorhodobacter sp. | reverse complement strand
GAGGTGAAAGTCGATCAGCGCAAGCCCAAGGGTTTTGGCGAAGGGGGCGAAGATGGCAAGGCCGGTGACAAGCAGACCCAGCGCCGGTTCGCTGACCCAAAGCGATTGCAGGCCGCTGATCACCGAAATTTCGCTCATGCCAAAGATTGGCAGCAGCGCGGCGCGCAGCAGGGGCGCGAACCATGCGATGGGGAACAAGATCAGCAGGGCAAGGTTGGTGTATTTCAGGGCGGTGCTTGGGGCGGCGGTGGTTTGGGTCATCTGCCAAGCGTAGACAGCCGCGGGGCAAGCCGCAACCTTTGGTTAGATTGCGGCCTTTTGCAGGGCGACAACATTTAAGCGGCGCGGCTGTGCGGCGATCGGGCTAAACCCCAGCGACGGCAGGATGTCTTTCAACCGATGTTCCAGCTGTTCAACTTGCTGGCGGATCTGGTCTTCGTCGGTGTCGATGGTGGTGGTGCAGGCCCGCAGTTCGTCACAGGTGGTGCGGGCGATGGTGAGTTGGTCCGACAAGGCCTGCACGTCAAGTTGGCGCTGGTGCAGGAAATCGGTGGCGCCTTTGACGTTTTCATCCGAGTAGATCCGGGCCAGATCGCGGGTTTGCAGGCTCATCTGCGCGGCGATCTGCAACAGGTCGTCTTGCAGGTCTTGCAGGTCGGGATGGTTGCGCAAATGGTCCATGCGCAGGCGCATCTGGTCGAATTCGCCCACCAGCGCAAAGGCACCCTTGCGGTCGGCGGCATGCGACAGCCGGTAGGCGGTGGCGATGTCGGGCAGGCTGAGGGCCGAGGTCTTCTGCAAGCGTTCAAGCCGTGCCAAGCGCGACAGGGTCGACAAGAGCAGGGCGGCAAGCACCAAGAACAAGCAGATCGAGATTTGCAGGATGATCCCGTTATCGTTAACAATATAGCTGTCGATGGGATCTGTCAGGTGTTTCCAGGGCAATTGACCGGTGGCGTCCAGAACGGTGTCGATGCTGAAGCCCACGGCGAGCAAAATGGCCGCGCGTCCTGCGATCTTTTTAACAGCAGATTGACCTGAGTGTAGGTGTTCGAAAATTTTAACCAATTACGATCTCCCTAACTTCACCGCGACAGGGTTGCCGTTGTGAAGGTTTAGATTTTGACTGTTGAATCAATTTTAGGATGAGTTTTTGGTATTACACAGACTCCAAAAGTATACCTGTGAAGCCCTTTTGGGGAGTTTGCGGGGTGGCCGGCGAAACGATCTACCCACTTCATGGGATATATGTCCCAAGATGATTATTTCTGGTGAGGCGCGCTACGACCTTAGTCGAATACGACGGCCGTGATGCAAAGCAGGCCTGACAGCATCACCACGATATGCACCCAGCGCGGATCGAGCCCGGAGCGCCATGATTCGCGCAACCAATCTTGGGTGATATAGCCAAAAGCGAACACGGTGGCGGCGCGGTTCATGGCCACGACCTCGGGTTCGGCGGGGGACCAAGGCAGCAGCATCCATGCTGTCAGCGCGACGGCGGTGATCAGTTGCACCCAGGCGCGCACCGGATCATCGGCGCGCGCCTTGAGGCTGACGGCCGCGGCAAGGGCGATGGCGGCGGCGAAAAGCGTAAAAAGAACCGTCGGCAAAGGGCGCAGCGTTTGGGCAAGCAAAAAGCTGAACAGGTCGAACAGCGGGATCATCGCACGCTTTCAATTGGCCCTTCGGCGCGGCCATGGATGAATTGCTGCAAATAGGGGTCGGCGGCGGCATCCATTTCGGCAACCGGGCCGGTCCAGCGGATCAGCCCATCATGCAGCATCGCCACACGGTCGGCGATGGCGCGCACCGAAGACATGTCATGCGTGATCGTCATGGCGGTGGCGCCCATTTCCACCACGATTTCGCGGATCAATTCGTTGATGACGCCCGACATGATCGGGTCAAGCCCGGTGGTGGGTTCGTCAAAGAAGATGATCTCTGGCTGTGCCGCGATGGCGCGGGCCAGACCCACACGCTTTTGCATGCCGCCCGACAGTTCGGCGGGGAACATATCGGCAGTTTCTGGTTTCAGACCGACGCGGCGCAGCTTTTCGATGGCGATTTCGCGGGCTTCGGCCTTGGGGCGCTTGGTGGCGCCGCGCATCAGCCGGAATGCAACGTTTTCCCATACCTTGAGGCTGTCAAACAGCGCGCCGCCCTGAAACAACATGCCAAAGCGGGCCAGAAACGCATCGCGGTCGGCGTCGGCGACGCTGACGCCGTCAAGGCTGATGCGGCCGGAATCGGGGG
>JAHEDL010000450.1 GCA_024641255.1 Pseudorhodobacter sp. | reverse complement strand
GCTGCGGTGCATATCGTTGACCCCATAACGCTGGACTATCGCGATTCCACCGCGCAAGATCTGTATGACGCGGCGCGGCTGGTCGATAACCTTGATAACATTCACTTCTATCAACGCACCATGGTGTGCCGCGATGTGGTCGACAACAAGGATATGGACCTGAACACGCTATACGGTTGCCTTTCGGGCACCGCGAAACACGTCGGCACATCGTTTTCCGACCCGAGCCATGTCGCTGATTGTTTTGACATGATTTACACCGTGGCAGGCGGTGAAGAGAAATGGCTGGAGCGGCCCTTCGTGTCGAACTCGAACTGCTTCGTCGTGCCGCCGATGAAATTCGCCGAAGAATCCTGTATTACGATGGAAGATTGCATCCGGCGCGGTATGCCGATGCTGCTGCTGAGTGCGGGGCAGGCGGGGGCAACCTCTCCGGCGCCGATTGCGCTGACCATCGTGCAGGCGGTAGCAGAGTGCCTTGCGGGCGTGGTCTATGCCAATTCCATCAAGAAAGGCGCGCCCTGCATCTTTGGCACGTGGCCGTTTGTGTCAGACCTGCGCACCGGAGCGATGTCGGGCGGTTCTGCCGAGCAGGCGCTGCTGACCGCCGGCTGCGCCCAGATGCACCGTTTTTATGATTTGCCCGGTGGTGCTGCCAGCGGCATTTCGGACAGCAAACTGCCTGACATGCAGGCCGGGTGGGAGCAGGGCATCACCAACGCGCTTGCAGGGCTTGCAGGGCTTAACATGTGCTACGAAGCCGTGGGGATGCATGCCAGCCTGTTGGGTTTCTGTATGGAAAGCCTGATCTTGGGTGACGATCTGTTGGGGCAGACGATGCGGCTGGTGCGCGGCATTGATGTCACGCCCGACAGCACCAGCCTTGATGCGATGAAAGAGGTCTGTCTGGGCGGGCCGGGGCATTACCTTGGGTCAGACCAGACGCTGAAGTTGATGCAGACCGAATATATATATCCCAAGGTCGGCAACCGCATGAGTCCGAAAGAATGGGCCGAAGCAGGTAAGCCACTGTTGCTTGATACCGCAATTGCCCGCAAGAATGAGATACTTGCTCGGGCCGGCAGCCGGATTGATCCACAGATCGATGCTGCCATTCGGGCAAAATATAATATTCACTTCCGGTGAGGACGCCATGATCTCTGCAAATATGAAAAAGTTCTACATCAACGGGGCATGGGTTGAGCCGAACTCAGCCGCGCGGATGGGAGTTGAAAACCCCGCTACCGAAGAAATCGTGACCGAAGTCGCCTTGGGCAATCAGGCCGATATCGACGCGGCGATTGCGGCGGCGCGGGCGGCGTTTGATGCCTACACGGTTTGGCCGGTGGAAAAGCGCATCGCGTTGGTCAAGCGCATCCTAGAGGTTTACAACAGCCGCTACGAAGATTTTGCTCAGGCCATGTCGACCGAAATGGGCGCTCCGATTGAATGGGCGCGGGGCGCGCAGGCTTGGGCCGGGCAAGTGCATATTGAAGCCACCATCAAGGCGGCCGAAGAAATGTCGTGGGAATATTCGCGCGGCACCACCCGGATCGTTTACGAAGGTATCGGGGTTTGCGCGCTGATCACGCCGTGGAACTGGCCGATGAACCAGATCGCCTGCAAGGTCGCCCCAGCGCTGATCGCGGGCTGCACCATGGTTTTGAAGCCGTCAGAAATTGCGCCGCTGTCGGGCGTTCTGTTCGCCGAGGTTTGCCACGAAGCGGGCGTGCCTGCGGGTGTGTTCAACCTGGTCAACGGCACCGGGCCGGAGGTGGGCGCACGGATGTCGTCGCACCCCGAGGTGGATATGGTCAGCTTTACCGGCTCGACCCGCGCAGGCACTGCGGTTGCGGCGGCAGCGGCACCGACGGTGAAGCGGGTGGCGCAAGAACTGGGTGGCAAGTCTGCCAACATCATTCTGCCGTCGGCTGATCTGGCGGCGGCGGTGGCTGCGGGCGTCAATGCGATCATGTCCAACACTGGCCAGTCTTGCGACGCGCCAACCCGTATGTTCGTGTCGCGCGCCCAGCAGGCCGAGGCTTTGGCGGTGGCAAAGGCCACTGCAGAGGCGATCATTCCCGGCGATCCGCGGCTTGAAAACACGACGATGGGGCCGCTCATATCCAAGACCCAGCACGAAAAGGTGCAGCGGTTGATTCAGGCGGGCATCGACGAGGGCGCGACGCTGGTTTGTGGCGGGGTGGGCCGTCCGGCGGGGCTTAACCGTGGTTGGTTCGCCAAGCCGACGATCTTTGGTGATGTGACGAACGAGATGACGATTTC
>JAHEDL010000430.1 GCA_024641255.1 Pseudorhodobacter sp. | reverse complement strand
CGATTTTGTCTTTGTTACCAAAGCACTGCTGGCAAAAACTCAGGTAAAACCCGAAGCGATTTCTGCCATTGCTTGTTCTGCGATCGGGCCTTGCATGTTGCCGGTCGATGCCACTGGGGCACCGCTGATGAACGCGGTGCTTTATGGGGTCGATACCCGTGCTGCCGCGCAGATTACAGAGTTGAACCAGCGGATTGGCGAAGAGGTTATCCTTGCGCGCTGCGGCAACGCGCTGACCTCGCAGGCGGTTGGGCCAAAGATCCTGTGGCTAAAACAACACCGCCCCGAGCTTTATGCCCAGACGGCAATGGTGCTAAGTGCGACGCCCTATCTGACATGGAAGCTGACCGGAACCTATGTGATCGACCATTATACCGCCGCCAATTTCGCGCCGCTTTATGATGTGAACCGGCAGGAATGGACCGCCGATCTTGCGCCCGACATTTTGCCGCTGAACCGGTTGCCGCGGCTCGCCTGGTCAACCGAAATTGCCGGTCATGTGACAGCGCAGGCGGCAGCGGAAACCGGGCTGGCAATTGGCACCCCGGTGACGGTTGGCACAATTGATGCGGCGGCAGAGGCGGTCTCGGTTGGGGTGAAAGACCCCGGCGAGATGATGATGATGTATGGCTCGACCATCTTCATCATTCAGTTGACCGCCGCGCCGGTGCGCGATGCCCGGATGTGGTATGCGCCGTGGCTTTACCCCGGGCAGCACGCGTCGATGGCGGGGTTGGCTACCTCTGGCACGCTGACGCATTGGTTTCGCGACCAGTTTGCGCGCGATCTGGGCGATGCCGCTTTCGGGCTGCTGGTTACCGAGGCAGAGGCCAGCCCGAAAGGCGCCAAGGGTCTGCTGTGCCTGCCGTATTTTTCGGGGGAACGCACGCCGATCCATGATCCGCAGGCGGTTGGGGCGTTTTTTGGTCTGAACCTGACGCATGGGCGGGGTGATATGTTTCGCGCCGTGCTGGAAGGCATCGCCAGTGGCACCGCGCATGTGATGGAAACCTGCCGCGATCTGGGGACGGTGCCGTCGCGGGTGCTGGCGGTTGGCGGTGGCACCAAGAACGCGGTCTGGATGCAAGCCACCTCGGATTTCGGTGGGGTGCCGCAGATTGTGGCGGAAAAGACCATCGGTGCCAGTTACGGCAATGCCTTTCTGGCGGCAGTGGCCGTTGGCGCGGCCACGCCTGCCGATATCACCCTTTGGAACCCGGTGGCACGGGTGGTGCAGCCGCAAGCTGTGCCAGCCTATGCGCGGCAATATCCGCTGTGGAAACGGCTTTACCAACAAACGCGCGATATTGCGCATGATCTGGGGGCGGGCGAATGAAGGCAGCACTGCACGGCGCTTTGGCCGAACTTGCGGCGGTGGCCGAGGCGATGGATGAGCCCGCACTTGACGCCGCCTGCGCGCGGATTGGCGCGGCGCGGCGGGTGATGCTTTATGGCTGCGGCCGCGAAGGGCTGATGATGCGGGCCTTGGCGATGCGGCTTTATCATCTGGGGCTGGCGGTTTCGATGCAGGGCGATCTGACCGCGCCGCCGTTGGGGCCGGGTGATCTGTTCTTTGCGGCTTGCGGGCCGGGGCAGCTTGCCACCGTGACCGCGCTGGCCACTGTCGCCCGGGCGGCGGGGGCTGGGGTGGTGATGGTTACGGCCGAACCCGATGGGGCCACGGTGGCGCTGGCCGATCAGGTGCTGGTGATTCCGGCGCAAACCATGGCGCGCGATCTGGGCGGCGCTTCTGTGCTGCCAATGGGGTCACTGTTTGAAGGCGCGATGTTTCTGGTGTTTGAAGTGATGGTGCTGCGCCTGCGCGCGTTGCGGCAGGAACCGGCCGAGGCGATGCGGGCGCGCCATACCAATATGGAATAGCGTCGCACAGTGCGACACCCACTTCACCCCAATAACTTCAACCGCTTAACCACACGCCTTCACGCACTGTTAAGAAAGCCCGCCAACTTCATCTTGGCAAAAATATCCTCGCCGGAGGCATTTCACCGCATCCCCAAAGCCCCAACGCCGGGGCTTTGGGCGCAGATGTTTTAACGGCTGGCTGCCAACAGCGCGTCGATTTCGGCGCGCGACGGCATCGACGGCGCGGTGCCTGCGCGGGTGACGGAAATCCCGGCTGTGGCGCAGCCAAAGCGCACCGCGTCAACCACATCGCGGCCTTCGGAAAGCGCCACAGCAAAGCCGCCGTTGAACGCATCGCCAGCGCCGGTGGTTTCCACCACTTTGCCCGCCGAAATCACCGGCACATGCACCGACCGACTGCGGTCGCGATAGA
>JAHEDL010000069.1 GCA_024641255.1 Pseudorhodobacter sp. | reverse complement strand
CCCCAATGCCGCCGCCAAAGCTTTCCAATGGCTTACCAACGCCAGCATAGCCCAGCATTTCCGAAAGAAAGCTGGCCTCAAGCGCCTTGGCTTGCGTCATCATTGGGTCTTCACGCGGCGCAGTCCGGTTCGGGGGGCTGCGCGGTATCGCCAGATCAGGCGGAAGCTGCATGGCACTCTCCTGTTGCTTCAGATTTTTTTGATTATCCGGCACAGCGGTAAACAGGTGGTAAGGAATTGGCGGAATAGTCACGGGAATAACGGCAAAAGTCGGTGAGTGATGATTCCGCAGATTCAGCAGGTAAAGTCCGCTTTCGTGCTCGCCCATGGCCGGCGCGCACAAGCCCAGGATGATGGGTTTGATCGGCTGATGCAGGAGGCGGATGAACGTGATCGGCGCGCGGCTCATTTGGAACAGGCAGAGGCGGCTGCGCAACCGGCTCCCGATTCGTCTCTGGTGCCGATGACAAGTAAGGATCAAGCGGCATCCGGTGAATCAGAGGTTGCGACCGAGGCCGACAAGTCAACCGAATGTGTGGCGGCGCCTGACATTTTGGCGTCTACCACGAACGTAGGTGCGTCAGCCTTTCTTGCGGATACTCCGGCCGCAACGCCGCAAGATTCGTCGCTCCCCACCGGTTCGCCTGCAACTGTCGCAACGAAACCTGCTGTTTCTGGGTCTGCGGTTGAAGCGGCTTGGTCGCTGCGCGCAGATTTGGTTGCCCCTGCTGATACAACACTTTCGCCGCAGCCGGATCAGCAAGATGCGGAAGGCCAGGGTGCCGGAACGCATGGGCATGATGCCAAAACGCCGTCATCTAGCGTGGATATTCGGCTGGCGGATGTGGTTAGCGACAGTGCGATTGCCGTGCAACGTGACAGTTTCGCCGAGGCTATTACAACAGTTACCGATACCGCCAGCGTCGCGCCGAACAATCAAGGCGCGCGCCAAATTGCCCTGACTGCGGCCTTGGTGAGCCAAACTGCGCCCAGTCCGGCCCCGCCTCTGCCCATGCCGCAGGAGGTTTCTGCACAGCTTTTGGTCCATACCTCTGCTGCAAAAACAGGTGGGATCGAACTTTTGCTAACGCCGGAAGAGCTTGGCCATGTCAGGTTTCAAATGCACCAGCATGGCGAATCGATGCGCGTTGTGCTGAGCGCCGAACGCCCAGAAACCACCGAATTCCTGCGTCGCCATGCCGAACACCTGATGCAAGAATTCCGCGACTCTGGCTTTTCCGATGCCACCTTAAGCTTTGGCCAATGGGCCCAGCAAGATCATCCGCCCGCAGCCCAAACGCTAATTGCCGCCCAGTTGGACGAAGGCTTTGGTGACATTGCGCGGCCGGTCGCGCCGCGATCCTTGGCGCAGGTATCGCTGCGCCAAGGCCTTGATATTCGACTTTAGAAAGGAGCGTTTGATGGTAACGTCCGTAACATCCGCCGCGCAAACCACGGCAAGCCAGAATGCCACGTCAAAGGCGGCGATTTCGGCTGATTTTGACACGTTTCTGAAAATGATGACGACGCAGATGAAAAACCAGGATCCGCTGAATCCTATCGATTCGGCAGATTACGCGGTGCAGTTGGCGACGTTTTCGGGGGTCGAACAGCAGATGAAAACCAACCAGCTTTTGGGCGGGCTGAGCAGCCAGTTCGGGGTGTTGGGGATGGCGCAGCTTGCGGCTTGGGTCGGGCAAGAAGCGCGGTCTTCTGCTCCAGTTTTCTTGGGTGACGCGGCGGTGACGGTATTTTACACCCCGGCCGCCACGGCGGATCGCGCGGTTCTGGTGGCGCGCAACACTGCCGGCGACGTTGTTGCACGCGAAGATGTTCCGCTTGATGGCAGTGCCTATCAATGGACCGGAACCGATATTTCTGGCAAACCGCTGCCGAATGGCACCTATGCGTTGACGCTTGAAAGCTACAACGGTGAAGATCAACTGGGTCAGGCCGGTCCGGTTGAATCCTATGCGCAAATCATGGAAGCTCGCGGCGGCGCGAATGGCGCGACGCTGGTTTTGGCGGGGGGCGTCGAAGTGGCGGCAACCGAAATTACCGCCCTGAGGGTGCCGTAATTACAGGGTCTGGCCAAGCCAAAGGCCAAGCGCGAACACCGCTGCCGCCCCCACCGTAATCTGCAGCCCACGCAAGCGCGGCCTGGTTTCTGGCGTTGGGTTGGTTTCGGCCTGACGGATCAGGGCTGCTTCAACCAAACGGGGCAAACGCGGGCCAAACCGGCCCAGAATGCGCGCCGTTTGGGCCAGATCACGCATCAACGCCAGCGGTCCAATGTTGCGGCTAACATAAGATTCGACCACCGGCTTGGCGACCTGCCAGATATTGATATGTGGGTCCAAAGAGCGGGCCACACCTTCAACCACCACCATCGTGCGCTGCAAAAGAATAAGCTCGGTACGGGTTTGCATGCCAAATCTTTCTGTAACTTCAAAAAGATAAGACAAAAGCCGCGCCATCGAAACCCGCGTCGCATCAAGCCCGAAAATCGGTTCACCCACTGCACGCAGGGCACGGGCGAATTCATCAATGTCGCGGTCGGGCGGCACATAGCCTGCCTCGAAATGCACTTCGGCGACGCGGCGATAGTCGCGCCGAATGAAGCCCATCAGAATTTCGGCGTAAACACGGCGCGTATATTCATCAATCCGCCCCATGATGCCAAAATCATAGGCGATGATGTCGCCGTTCGCGGCGGCCTTCAGGTTGCCTTGGTGCATATCGCCGTGAAACAGCCCGTCGCGCAGCGCGTGGCTTAAGAACAGTTGCAGCACCCGCGCGCCCAAGGCCCGACGATCCAAACCGGCCGCATCCAGTGCCGCGTTATCGGCAAGATTGACACCTTCGGCCCAGCTCATCGTCATCACGCTGCGGCCCGAAAGATCCCACAGCGGTTTTGGCACCTGAAAACCGGCGTCATTTTTGGTGTTATCGGCGAATTCTGACGCGGCAGAGCTTTCCAGCCGCAGATCCAGCTCACCCAGAACCACGCCTTCAAAGTGTTTGATCACCTCAAGCGGGCGCAGCCGACGCGAGGCAGGGGCAATGAATTCAATCGTGCGCGCGGCAAAATAAAACGCGTCAATGTCCTTGCGAAACGCCCGTTCAATCCCCGGCCGCAGCACTTTTACCGCCACATCTTGCCCGGTTGCGGCCAAAGTCGCGCGATGCACCTGCGCGATGGATGCTGCTGCGACGGGTTCGGAAAAGCTGGAAAACAGCTCATCCACCGGCAGACGCAATTCTTCCGCGATCATCGCTTTGGCAACAAAGGTTGGAAACGGCGGTAGCTGGTCTTGCAAGTACTTCAACTGCAACGCTAATTCTTCGCCGACAATATCAGGGCGCGTCGACAGCACCTGACCAAACTTGATATAGGCCGGACCCAGCGCGGTTAACGCGCGCGTCACCGGTGGCAGCGCAGGGTCGCCGCGCAGGCCCAACCATTTGAACGGCCAGCCCAAAAGCCGCGCAGCAAAGCGCAGCCGCGGCGTAACCTGCATCGCCTCAAGCGCCACAGCCATCGCGCCGGTTCTTTCAAACGTCGCGCCGGTGCGGATCAACCGCCAGATATTATGAGGGCCCCGCACCTAGATTTTCCATCCCGAATGCAGCGCCGCGATACCCATCGTCAGGTTGCGATATTTCACCTGTTCGAAGCCGGCGGTGCGGATCATCGTGGCAAAGGTCTCCTGTTCGGGAAACTTGCGGATCGATTCCACCAGATATTGATAGGAATCGCGGTCGCCCGCCACAATCTGCCCCATCACCGGAATGACGTTGAAGCTGTATTTGTCATAGGCCCATTGCGCCAAATCATTGGGAATGCGTGAAAATTCTAGAACCATCAGCCGCCCGCCGGGCCGCAGTACGCGGTAAGCTTCTTTCAGCGCGTCGGCAATGCGGGTGACGTTCCGAATGCCGAAGGAAATTGTGTAAACGTCGAAAGAGTTGTCGGCAAAGGGCAGCGCCATCGCGTCGCCCACCACCCAACTTAGCCGATCCGCCATGGAATCGGCGTCGGCGCGTTGGCGGCCGGAAATCAGCATCGATTCCGTCATATCCAGCACCGTCGCCGTTGCCCCCGGCGCGCGTTTCAGAAACCGGAACGACACGTCGCCGGTGCCGCCCGCCACGTCCAACAACCGCTGACCCGGACGTGGCGCCAGCCAATCCATCATCGCGTCTTTCCAAAGTCGGTGCATACCGGCCGACATCAGATCGTTCATGATGTCATATTTGCTTGCCACACGGGTAAATACCCCATGCACCATCCCCGCCTTTTCGGCCTCGGGTACGGTTTGAAAGCCGAAATGTGTCGTGCTGTCGTCGCTCATGGGGTCTTGCCGTCCTGTCTGTGCCGCCCCCTTATAGGCGGCAAGGCCTCTGGCCTCAATGCGCCGATCTGTCCAAGAGGTCACATGCCTGAATTACCCGAAGTTGAAACCGTTCGCCGTGGGCTTTTGCCCGCGATGGAGGGTCGTTTGATCGAACGGGCCGAGGTGAATCGCCCCGATTTGCGCTGGCCTTTGCCCGAACGTATGGCCGAACGGCTGACCGGCGCGCGGGTTTTGGCGCTGCGGCGGCGGTCGAAATACATTCTGGCCGACCTTTCCACCGGTGAGACTTTGCTTATTCACCTTGGCATGTCGGGGCGGATGTTGGTATCTGGCATCACGTTGGGGGCGTTTTTCCACGAACACCCGGCGCCTGAAAAGCATGACCATGTGGTGCTGCATCTGGAAGGCGGCGCGCGCGTGACCTTCAACGATGCCCGTCGTTTTGGCGCAATGGATCTTTTGCCGACAGCAACGGCCGAGTCGCATCCGCTTTTGGTCGAAATCGGGCCAGAGCCTTTGGGCAATGCCTTCAACGGCAGCTATCTTTCAGCGCGGTTAAAGGGGCGCAACACCCCGATCAAATCGGCGCTGTTGGATCAGCATTTGGTGGCGGGGCTTGGCAATATTTACGTTTGCGAAACGCTGTATCGCGCCGGTATTCACCCCGCGCGTAGGGCAGCCGATGTGGCAAGCCCACAAGATCTTGTGCCTATTATCCGGGATGTCTTGGCCGAAGCGATCGAAGCAGGTGGATCAAGCCTGAAAGATTATCGCCGCACCGATGGGGAGTTGGGCTATTTCCAGAAGGCTTTTGCGGTTTACGGGCGCGAGGGTGAGCCTTGCCTGACCGCCGGCTGCACCTCGATCATCGCGCGAATCGTGCAATCGGGCCGATCGTCTTTCTTCTGTCCCACGTGCCAGACTTGAACCTACCCACCCGTCTGATACCCATCCGCCTCATACACAGGTGAAAACCGGAGCTTGCCATGTCTTATCAAACCCTTTTGGTCGAACCGCATGATCACACGCTGTTGGTGCGGCTTAACCGGCCAGAGGCGCTGAACGCGCTGAACCTGACGTTGATGCAAGAATTGGCGGCTGTTCTGACCGAGGCTGACCAGAACGATAAAATCCGCTGCATTATTCTGACGGGGTCGGAAAAAGCCTTCGCGGCGGGCGCCGATGTGCGGGAAATGGCGACGAAAAGCTTTACCGACGTGTTTCAATCTGACCTGTTCGGCCCCGAGGCCGAGGCGATTCAGCGGGTGCGCAAACCCATCATCGCGGCGGTTGCGGGCTTTTGCCTTGGCGGCGGCTGCGAATTGGCGATGATCTGCGATTTCATTCTGGCGGCCGAAACTGCCAAGTTTGGTCAGCCCGAAATCAATCTGGGCATCATCGCCGGCATGGGCGGCACACAGCGGTTGACCCGCGCTGTTGGCAAGGCCAAGTCAATGGAAATGCAGCTGACTGGCCGCTTCATGGATGCAGTCGAGGCTGAGCGTGCCGGTCTGGTGGCCCGCATCGTGCCCGCCGCCGATCTGTTGGACGACGCGCTGAAAACCGCCGCCAAGATCGCCGCCAAGTCGCAAATCGCGGTGAAAGCCGCGAAAGAGGCGGTCAACCGGGCGCAGGAAACCACTTTGCGCGAAGGTCTTTTGTTGGAACGCCGGCTTTTCCACGCCATGTTTGCCACCCAAGACCAAAAGGAAGGCATGGCGGCGTTCGTCGAAAAACGCCCTGCAAACTTCAAGGATTGTTAGCGGATTTAAGGTTTCCTTTCCGCAGGTCTTGCTCTATAGGCCTGCGATACATGCGTGTGGGCCCGCTTTGGCAAGAATCATTCCCGTTGTTTACAACGGGGCCTTGGGGCTTTTGCGCGAACAAATTGCAACAGACCCAGACCCTAGGGAATACATACCAATGGCAAACACTGCCCAGTCCAAAAAGCGCGCCCGTCAGGCCGATGCCCGTCAAGACGTGAACAAAGCCCGCCGTTCGCGCATCCGCACCTTCCTGCGCAAAGTTGAAGAAGCTCTGGCTTCGGGCAACCAGGAAGCTGCAGCATTGGCTTTGAAGAACGCACAGCCGGAACTGGCACGCGGCGTCACCAAGGGCGTTCTGCACAAGAACACCGTGTCGCGCAAAATCTCGCGCCTTGCATCGCGCGTCAAAGCGCTGGCAACCCCGGCTGCTTGATTTCAAGCGAATCTGTTATCGCAAAGGGCGCCCCGGCAACGGTGGCGCCCTTTGTCATTTCGGGCAAAATGCCACACCGATTCTGCATTTTGCTGCGTTGCGGCGCGGCTGGTTGGCAAGAGGCATCGGCTGTTTTTACCCGCCATTTTGAAACCTTTTTCCGCCCTGCGTTGCCGATTTGCACGGCCAAAAGGATTCGCTGCGGCAAAGGTCTGTCAAGCAACAAGATCGGTTGCAGCACCGCGCAACGGCTTGCTAACTTGCCCCAGTGATTCACTTCGCTTGGGGGACATGACGCCGTTATAAATAGAAAAATCAGGGAAGCTGCTGCCAAGCCTCTTTAATAATAGCCTGAAATTACTGTTTATAATCCGCATGTTACGCTGTTCGCGCCGTATTTGGCCAACAGAATCGACATAGATTGAGGCTGATTAGGTTCGGCTTCAGGGGTTTGTGTCGTGTCCTGCCTTTGCCGTGAAAACGCTGTGCTGATCCTGTCGTCTGACGGGGCTGTTTGGCGCGATCAGGCGGGGTCCCGGGTGGGGAAGTACTAGGTGTTTGTGGGCAAATAGAAGGCGCTACCGCATATAGCGGACAAGGCGTTTGGGGACGAAAGAAAAGAATGACAAACGATGCCTGGGGCAGGGTGCGCGAGACGCTGGCAAAGCGGATCGGTAAAAACAATTATACCAGCTGGATCGAGCCGCTTCGGCTTTCCGGGCTGTCGGAAGGTGTCGCTCGATTCGAAGTGCCGACCACTTTTTTCGGTGATTGGGTATCGCGGAACTTTTCGGACCATATTCTGACCTTGCTGAATGCCGAGGGGCATGAGGTTGGTCGGACCGAATTCGTCGTGCCAAGTCGCCCGATCGAAGCCGCCAAACCGGTGCGCGCGGCTGCCAAGCCTGCGCCGCGGGCGCGGGTTGACGAAGAACTGCCCGGTGCGACGCTGGACGCCCGCTTTACCTTTGACAGCTTTGTCGTCGGTAAACCGAACGAGCTTGCCCACGCCGCCGCGCGCCGCGTTGCCGAAGGTGGTCCGGTTACCTTTAACCCGCTGTTCCTATATGGCGGCGTTGGCTTGGGTAAAACCCACCTGATGCACGCGATTGCGCATGAATTGCAGGCACGTCAGCCGCATCTGCGCGTGCTTTACCTGTCGGCGGAACAGTTCATGTATCGGTTTGTGCAGGCGCTGCGCGACAAACAGATCATGGATTTCAAGGAAATCTTCCGGTCGGTCGATGTGCTGATGGTGGATGACGTGCAGTTCATCGCCGGCAAGGATTCGACGCAAGAGGAATTCTTCCATACGTTCAACGCCTTGGTCGATCAGAATAAGCAAATCGTTATTTCGGCAGACCGTGCGCCGGGCGAAATCAAAGATCTGGAAGATCGCATCAAATCGCGCATGCAATGCGGGCTGGTGGTCGATCTGCATCCCACCGATTACGAATTGCGGTTGGGCATATTGCAGCAAAAGGCCGAGTATTATCGCAATCAATACAAAGGCTTGGCAATTTCTGGCGGCGTTCTTGAATTTCTTGCGCACCGTATCACCACCAACGTGCGGGTGCTGGAAGGCGCGCTGACGCGTCTGTTTGCCTTCGCAAGTCTGGTTGGCCGCGAAATCACGCTGGAACTGGCGCAAGACTGCCTTGCCGACATTCTGCGCGCGTCGGATCGCAAGCTGACGATTGAAGAAATTCAACGCAAAGTGTCCGAACATTACAACATCCGCCTGTCGGACATGATCGGCCCGAAGCGGTTGCGCAACATCGCGCGGCCACGTCAGGTGGCGATGTATCTGGCCAAACAGTTAACGCCGCGGTCGTTGCCCGAAATTGGGCGGCGGTTCGGCGGGCGTGATCACACCACGATCATTCATGGTGTGCGCAAAATCGAAGAGCTGATGACCACCGATTCCCAGCTTTCCGACGATCTGCAGCTGTTGCGGCGGTTACTGCAGGCCTGATCGGGCTTCGCGGGCTTGACGGCCCTTTCAAACGCCACCAAAGTCTGGAAAAGGCTTGTGAAACGGCCAAAATCGGATAGTTTCGGCGTCCCTGACAGGGGCGTCGGCAAGGGGAACTGAAATGAAGATCAGCATCGAACGTGCAACGCTTCTGAAGGCGCTGGCGCAGGCTCAGTCGGTCGTTGAGCGTCGCAATACCATTCCGATTCTGGCGAACGTGTTGATCGAGGCCGAAGGCAACACCGTGTCGTTCCGCGCCACTGACCTTGATATCGAGGTTGTTGATCGCGCTCCGGCAATGGTGGAGCGCAGCGGCGCCACCACTGTTTCTGCGGTTATGCTGCATGAAATCATTCGCAAATTGCCCGATGGGTCGTTGGTTGCGCTGACCGAAGATGCCGCCTCTGGCCGCTTGACGATTGCGGCGGGTCGTTCGACCTTCAGCCTCGCGACGCTGCCGAAAGAAGACTTCCCGGTGATGGCAACGTCGGAATATTCGTCGAACTTCTCGGCCCCGGCCCCGGTGCTGCGCCGGCTGTTTGATAAAGCAAAATTTGCCATTTCCACCGAAGAGACGCGCTATTACCTGAACGGCGTTTACATGCATGTCTCGACCGGTGATGTTGGTCCGGTGCTGCGTTGCGTGGCCACCGATGGTCACCGTCTTGCCCGCATTGACGCGCCGCTGCCAGATGGCGCGCAGGGAATGCCGGGCGTGATCGTGCCGCGCAAAACCGTGAATGAATTGAAGAAATTGCTGGACGATGACGACGCTGCGATTGCCGTGTCGGTTTCCGAAACAAAAGTTCGGTTTGCCACGCCCGCCATCACCCTGACCTCGAAAGTCATCGACGGCACCTTCCCCGATTACACCCGCGTCATTCCAACCGGCAACACCCGCAGGCTGGAAGTCGACGCGTCAGAGTTTGCCAAGGCGGTTGACCGCGTGGCAACGGTGTCGTCTGAACGCAGCCGTGCCGTCAAACTGGCGCTGGACGAAGACCGGTTGATCCTGTCGGTCAACGCGCCGGATTCGGGTGCCGCCGAAGAAGAGCTTGCGGTTGCCTATGGCGACGAGCGCTTGGAAATAGGCTTCAACGCCAAATATTTGCTGGAAATCGCCAGCCAGGTCGACCGCGAAAATGCAGTGTTCCTGTTCAACTCGTCGGGCGACCCGACGTTGATGCGCGAAGGCAATGATATGTCGGCGGTCTACGTCGTCATGCCGATGCGCGTTTAACCTGCCTTGGGGCGCCGCCGTCGCTTTGCCCCGATCTTGTGATGAAATGAAAAGGGGTTAGCGTTGAGTGGTCTGGCCATCACATCGCTGACCCTTTCGCATTTTCGCAGCCATAAATCCGCGCGATTGCAATTTGATGGTCGGCCGGTTGCCATCATTGGGCCGAATGGTGCGGGCAAAACCAACATTCTTGAGGCAGTTTCGCTGCTGTCGCCGGGGCGGGGCTTGCGCCGCGCCGCGACAGACGAGTTGGCCCGCAAGCCAGAGTCTGTCGGGTGGAAAATTTCGGCTTTGGTGAAGGGGTTCGGTGCCGATCATCAGGTCGAAACATGGTCCGAGTCCGGCGAAAGTCGGCAGGTCCGCATTGATGATAAGGCTGCACCACAGGCGGCATTGGGGCGTATCTTGCGGGTGCTATGGTTGGTGCCCGCTATGGATAGATTGTGGATCGAAGCCGCAGAAGGCCGCCGACGCTTTTTGGATCGACTGACGCTGTCGTTTTGCCCGGAGCATGCCGAGTCTGTTCTGGCTTATGAAAAGGCCATGCGTGACCGCAATCGGCTGCTGAAAGATCAGGTCACCGACCCGCATTGGTATGCGGCACTGGAAACGCAGATGGTTGCGGCGGGAGACCATATTACAGCTAATCGCCAGGCCGCGCTTGCCCGCCTTGCTACCGCACAAGACGGCGCCGAAACGGCGTTCCCGCGGGCCGACCTTGCCCTTACCGGACCCGATGGCGACTTGGTGCCAACCGATCTTGCCGCCGCTTTGGCCGATGGTCGCCGCCGCGATATGGCAGCGGGTCGCACTTTGGTTGGGCCGCATCGCGCCGATCTGTCGGCGACCTATGCCGCAAAAGGTGCACGCGCAGATCAATGTTCAACCGGCGAACAAAAGGCGTTGCTGATCAGCCTGATCTTGGCCAACGCCCGCGCTTTGGCCAATGATCTGGGTGCCGCGCCAATTTTGCTGCTGGACGAAGTGGCGGCGCATCTGGATGCCACCCGCCGTGCTGCGCTTTATGATGAAATATTCACATTGGGCGCACAGGCCCTGATGACCGGCACCGAAGCCAGCCTGTTTGACAGTCTGGGTCCGCGTGCGCAAACATTCTGCGTCACCGACGACGGCGGCATTTCAAGGATTCAACCATGACCCCGCAGCGCGTTACCCTGATTACGCTTGGTGTTGCCGATCTTGCGGCCGCAAAGGCGTTTTACGCCCGTTTGGGTTGGCAAGAGCATGGCCAGAATGACGGTGTTGCCTTCTATCAGATGCACGGCGCGGTGTTGGCGTTGTTTGGCCGCGACGATCTTGCGAAAGATCAGGGTCGGTCTGCGGGCGATCTGGGCACAGGTGCTGTCACGCTGGCGCAAAACTTTGCAACCGTGGCAGAGGTGGACGCCGCCTTTGCCGCCGCAATTGCCGCAGGTGGTAGGGCTTTGAAAACGCCGCAGAAAGTGTTCTGGGGCGGTTATTCTGGCTATTGGGCGGATCTGGATGGCCATGTCTGGGAACTTGCGATGAACCCGTTTTGGCCCTTGGCCAAAGATGGCAGTTTGACCCTGCCGGATGCTGTCTGATGCGCGGCTTGGCCTAACCCGCATGAATATGAACTTTCATTCTGTACCATGGCGCGCGCTTGCGCGGCGCCCCGTTCCAGCGGTTAGGAGCTGTTGATGACCGTCACCTTGCATGAACTTTTGCTATACGCAGGCGGCATGGCGCTGCTTTGGGCGGTGCCCGGCCCGGTCTGGGTGGCGCTGACGGCGCGTGCACTGTCCGGCGGCTTCGCCAGCGCATGGCCGATGGCCGTTGGCGTGGCCTTGGGTGATCTGATCTGGCCGATGGCGGCGATTTTTGGCCTGACATGGATCTTGTCGGTTTACGGCGACTTCTTGCACCTGCTGCGGTGGTTTGCCGCCGTGGTTTTTGCGGTCATGGGCATC
>JAHEDL010000423.1 GCA_024641255.1 Pseudorhodobacter sp. | reverse complement strand
TCCCAGTTGATTTTCGGCGTGGCGTAAAAGCCGGTCGAGGATAGCGAAATGCGCGCCTGATAGGCCCACATCGCCACCTGCGCAAAACCAAAGGCTTCGCCTGCCAGCTTCACCAGCCCGTTTTCGAACCGCACCGCGCTGGGCTCTAGCCCGTGTTTGGCGGCAATGAACGCCGCCATGCGGTCCCGAATGGTTTCGCACGCCGCCTGCGCCGCCATGCCGTTCATGTCAGACCCGGAAGACGCCGCAGTGGCGCTGGTGTTGGGCACTTTGCCGGTATCGGTCGCGGTGATCTTGACCTGCGCGGTGTCCACGCCAAACACCGAAGCCGCCACCTGCGCGACCTTCTGGTTCAGGCCCTGACCCATTTCGGTGCCGCCGTGGTTCAGGTGGATCGACCCGTCTTGATAGACATGCACCAAGGCCCCGGCCTGATTAAGCCAGGTCAGCGTAAACGAAATGCCGAACTTGACCGGCACCATTGCAAGGCCGCGCTTCAAGATCGGATTTTTCGCATTCCACGCCGCAATTTCGCCGCGTCTGGCTTGGTAATTGCTGGATTTCTCCAAAGCGGCGGTCAGATCATGACCGATGAAATCTTCAACCTCCATATGAAAGGGCGTGGTTTGCGCTTTCATACTGGCCAAAATATCCCCGCCGGAGGCATCCGCAGCATCCACCGCCTCGGCGTAGAAATTGGCGCGGCGCACCTCTAGCGGGTCGCGGCCCACGGCAAAGGCCGCGTGGTCGATGACGCGTTCGATGCCGATGATGCCCTGCGGGCCACCAAAGCCGCGATAGGCGGTGGCGCTTTGGGTGTTGGTTTTCAGCCGGTGGCTTTCGATGCGGATGTCGGGCAGGTGATAACAGTTGTCGGCATGCAGCATGGCGCGGTCGGCCACGGCAAGCGACAGGTCTTGCGCCCAGCCGCAGCGGATCAGGTGGGTAAATTCGATGCCCAAAATCCGGCCGGTTGCGTCGATACCTGCACGGTATTTGATGCGCAGATCGTGGCGTTTGCCGGTGATGGTCATGTCATCGTCGCGATCATAGCGCATCTTGCAGGCGCGACCGGTGGCGCGGGCGGCGATGGCGCAGGCGATGGCCAGCGCGTTGCCCTGACTTTCCTTGCCGCCAAAGCCGCCACCCATCCGGCGGGTTTCCACCCGCACCGCTGCCATTGGCAGGTGCAGCGCATGCGCGACCTTGTGTTGAATTTCGGTGGGATGCTGGGTCGATGACAGGATATGCACGCCATCTTCTTGCGGGATGGCGGCGGCGATCTGGCCTTCCAGATAGAAGTGCTCTTGCCCGCCGACTTCGAAGCTGCCCTCGATCAGCTGCGGCGCGGTGGCGATGGCGCGGGCGGCGTCGCCCTTGGCCCAGATCACCGGGCCTTGTTCAAAGCGGCTGTTGGCAGCCAGCGCGTCGTCAACGGTCAGCAGCGCGGGGCGTTCGGTATAGCTGATCTTGCCCAGTCTTGCGGCTTTGCGGGCGGCAAGGTGGGTTTCGGCGATCACCAGAAACACCGGTTGGCCGATGTAATGCACCGTGCCTGTCGCCAGCAGCGGTTCGTCTTGTGCCGAGGGCGAGCAATCGGGCATTTCGGCGAAATCGCTGGCGGAAAACACCGCAACGACGCCGGGGGCGGCGCGCACCGCCGTCAGGTCGATGGCCGTGATGTCGCCATGCGCCACTGACGACAGGCCAAAGGCGAGATGCAGCGGCGTGCCGGGCAGCGGGATGTCATCAAGATAGCGCGCCGCGCCGGTGACGTGCAGGGGCGCGCTGTCATGCGCAAGGGATTTTCCGATGCTCATGCCTGCACCTCCAGCACATTGGTGGCGGTTCCGGCAAGGTCGTGGAAATAGCGGATCAGCAGGTTTTGCGCCGTGGTCAGCCGGTAGGCGGCCGAGGCGCGCATGTCAGACAGCGGTTGAAAATCTGTCGCGAAGGCGGGCAGTGCCTTGGTCACTGTAGCAAGGTTCCAGCGCTGACCAATCAGCGCGGATTCGACGGCGCTGGCGCGTTTGGGAATGCCCGCCATGCCGCCAAAGGCGATGCGGGCGGCGGTGACGCGGCCTGCCTCGATGCTAAGGTTGAAACAGCCCAGCACCGCCGAGATGTCTTGATCGAAGCGTTTTGACAGCTTGAAGCAGCGCAGTGCGGGGGCGTGTTCAGGGATCGACACGCCTGCCACGAATTCGCCGGGGCGGCGGTCTTGTTTGCGGTAGTCGAGAAAGAACGATTCAAGCGGGATCGAGCGCAGATCGTCGCCGCGGCGCAGGTGCAGGGTGGCG
>JAHEDL010000416.1 GCA_024641255.1 Pseudorhodobacter sp. | reverse complement strand
CGCCGTGCGATGCACGTCAAACAGCAGTTCGGGGTTTTCGTGAATATCCTGACGCCACGCGGCAATTTCGGGCAGCATCTCGGCGAAGCGGTTCTTGACGGGCATGGCGGGACTCCTTTGCCTGGGCAGCCTGAGCCATTCGCGCCGCCCGTTCAAGCCCCCGCATCGCCGTAGTGTCAGGCGAACTTGCGTCGTGCATCAAGGGCCAAACCGGTGCCGACAGAGCCCAACATATCACCCGTGGCAATCGCCACCCCGGGCAGAGCCGCCTGAACCACAGACCGCAGCGCCGGCAGGCCGCTGGAACCGCCGGTCATGAACACGGTTGAAATCTGCGCCGCCGTCACACCGGCCTGATCCAGCACCGCCCCCAGCATGGTGCCGATACGGTCCAGCGGCGCCGCCACGGCCGCGTTGAACCTCTCACGCGATATCATCGGATTTGGGCCACCGGTCAGCGCCGACAGGTTCAGCCGCACAAAGTCCTGATCCGACAGCGCAATCTTGCCCGCCTCGACCGCCATGGCAACGGCGTGACCGTTGCGGTCGGTGATCACCTTGGTCAGACGATCCAGCAGTTCGGGGTGGTCAATCTCGTGGCGAAAGGCCTTCAGATCGGCAAGGCAGCGCTGGGTGTACAGAAAGTTGATGCGGTGCCAGGTGGCCAGATCAAGGAAGTAATGGTTCGGCATCAAACCCGCACCGCCCTTGGTGGTGGCCTTGTAGCCCAAGAGCGGCATCACTTCGGCAAGGCTAAGCAACCGGTCAAAATCGGTGCCGCCAACGCGGATACCGTCATTGGCCAGAATGTCATCGGCGCGGTCAGCCGCCTTCGCCCGGGTGGGCGACACCCGCACCACCGAAAAATCCGAGGTGCCGCCGCCAATATCGACGATCAACACCAGTTCTTCGGAACTGACGCCCTGTTCATAGGTCAGCGCCGCGGCGATCGGTTCGTACTGGAACGCCACCTCACGAAATCCCTGCCCGCGCGCGATAGCCTCCAGCACGGCTTGCGCCTTGGCATCGCCTGCCGCATCGCCGTCCATGAAGTGCACGGGCCGCCCCAACACCACATGATCGGCACCCGGCGCTTCGGCGCGCAGGCAGGTTGTCATATGCGCGATGAAACGGGTCAGCACCTCTTTGAACGACACCGCCCGCGCGCCCACGGCGGTGCGCTCATCAATCAGCGCCGATCCCAGCGTGCTTTTCAGCCCGCGCATCAACCGCCCGTCTTCGCCACGCAGATAAGCCGCCATCGCGGCGCGGCCAAATTCAGGGGCGCCGCCATCGGCATCCCAGAACACCGCCGACGGCAGCGTTGCCGCTTCGCCCTCCAGCGCAATCAGCCACGCCCGCGACTCATTGGCCAGCGACACGGTTGAATTGGATGTCCCAAAGTCGATCCCGCAAAACAGCGTCATGGCAGCCTCCGTCGCAGCAAAACGCGGCCTCTATCGGGCGGTTGCAGCGATGTAAAGCAAGTGCCGCAGAAAACTGCGACTGCCATTCACATTGGCCTAAATATCCCCGCCGGAGGCAGCGCCCGTGCAAGCAATGCCAGGTTACAATGATGGTCCCGGCGCGATCTTGCTGCCGTCACTAAAGCGGGTCAGCCGGAAGCGGCTTAGGTCGTGGCCGACATCGCCACCGGCGACCAGATCGGCCACCACACGCCCGATACCGGGGCCGATGCCAAAGCCGTGGCCGCTGAGGCCGGTGGCAATCACCAACCCCGGCACCGCCGCAACGCGGTCGATCACCGGCACCACATCGGGCATGGTGTCGATCATGCCAGCCCAGACGGCGCGCAGTTTCGGGCGGCCAAGGTCAGGCAATGCCGCGGCAAAGCTGTCTTGCACATCGGCAAGCGTTTGCATGTTCGGCGCGGGGTTCAGCACCCGCATCCGTTCAAACGGAGAAACCTGATCCGCCGACCAGTGCCGGGTGGTGCGCCATGCGTCGGGAAAATCCTTGGGGGCTGCGGGACGGAATTTGGTGGATTTGTAGTCTTTCTTCAGCACCGGCAGGAAATTGAACAGGTTGCGGAACGCGTCGGGGCCGATAAAGAAATCATGGCTGGCCCCCGGTGCGATGGTGTAGCCGCCATCAAGACGGCGGCGGAAGGCAAAGCGGTCGTCCGCGACATTGCCCGCAAATACCTCTGGCAGGGCTTCAGTGGCGGCCACGCTGGCCAGCACAGCCAGTTGCGGGATGCTGACACCTTCGGCGCGCAAAAACAGCGAAGACCATGCGCCGCCCGCCACAACCACCTGATCGCAAGCGATGCGGCCTTTT
>JAHEDL010000413.1 GCA_024641255.1 Pseudorhodobacter sp. | reverse complement strand
TCTTCCAGCCGCCAGCCAAGGCGCGCGGCGGCAATCGAAAACGTCGAGGGTGCGGGATACGCCTGCCATTCGCCCGCAGACAACTGCGCGGTCAGGCTACCGCCGGCGCCGTGCCAGAACGGATCGCCCGAAGCGAGGATTGCGACATTCCGGCCACGGCAGGCCAAAACCGGCGCGACCGAAAACGGCACCGGCCATTCGCGACCGCGTGGGCCAGCCCCAACCAGTTGCAGATGCCGCGGGCCACCAAAGATGATTTCGGCCTGTGCCAGCGCGGCACGGCTTGCATCCGACAGCCCAGCAAGGCCATCTTCGCCCAAACCGATGATCTGAACCCAAGGCCTAGACATGACCCGCGTCCTTTTGCTTGGCGGCACCACCGAAGCAAGCCTGCTTGCCCGCAGCTTGGCTACAAAGAACGTCGACGCCATCTTTTCCTATGCTGGCCGCACCGAGACGCCCGTGGCGCAACCGCTGCCGACGCGCATCGGCGGTTTTGGCGGCATTGCGGGGCTGGTGGCTTACCTGAAGGCCAATGCGATCAGTCATGTCGTAGATGCCACGCACCCCTTTGCCGCCCAAATGAGCCGCAATGCCATCGTGGCTTGTGCCGAGGCGGGGGTGCCGCTGTTGGCATTCGAACGCGCACCTTGGCAGGCGGCGGAAGGCGACACTTGGATTTGCCTGGACAGCATCGAGGCTGCGGTTGCAGCGCTGCCCGAGGCTGCAGCGCGGGTGTTTCTGGCGATTGGCAAGCAAAACCTTGCGCCTTTTGCCGCGAAACCGCAGCACCATTACCTGTTGCGACTGGTCGACCCGGCACCGCCGCCGCTGTCCGACTGTGCAATCGTGGTTGATCGCGGCCCCTTCAGCGTTGAGAACGATATCGCTTTGATGACGCAGCACAAAATCACCCACATCGTCGCGAAGAACGCGGGCGGCACTGGCGCGCGCGCCAAACTTGATGCGGCGCGCGCCTTGCAGATTCCGGTGATCTTGATCGACAGACCTAGCCTGCCCGAACGGAAGGTCGCCGATGAGGTTGCGAAGGTGCTGCAATGGTTGGGTCATCAAGCCGACCGTGGCGTATAAACAAAGCGGCCCACCCGACGGGTGGCAGAGTTGCCCACCAAGACCACGGTGCGCATGTCGGCCATTTCAGGCGTCGCTTCGGCCAAAGTGACGGTGACAATGCGTTCGTCCGGCGTGGTGACGGCGCGGGCGAAGGTGATGAGACGGTCACCGCCACATTCTTCGCGCAGAATTTCAAGCGCACGGGCAAACTGATGCGGGCGTGAGGCCGAGCGCGGATTGTAAAACCCCATCGCAAAATCGGCCTGCGCAGCAAGGCGCAGGCGATGTTCAACCAGATCCCACGGTTTCAGGTTGTCCGACAGGTTGATCGCGCAAAAATCATGCCCCAGCGGCGCGCCAGCATGGGCGGCGGCAGCCAGCATAGCGGTGATGCCCGGAAGGATGCGAATATCAAGGTCATAAAGCGCGGGCTGCTTTTCCAGCGCTTCGAACAGGGCCGATGCCATGGCGAAAACGCCCGGATCGCCCGACGAAACGATGACAACTTTCGCGCCTTCAGAGGCCAGACGCAGCGCGTGGTCAGCCCGGTCAATCTCGACCCGGTTGTCAGACCCGTGCAGCGTCAGCCCATCACGCGGCGCCACGCGCGCGACGTAAGGGAAATACCCGATCACGTCGGTGGCTTCGGCCAAAACCGCGCGCACTTCGGGGGTCACCATGTTTTCGTCGCCCGGGCCAAGCCCCGCGACGGCCAACCAACCGCTCATTCCTCGCCCCCCAACTCGGGCCGCCGTCCGTGGCCATGCACCAGAACGATTGCGAAATACGGGCAATCGGCTGGGTCAATATCAACCAAACGCGCGATACGTTGCGTGGGCATCGTGCCGCGTTCAACCAACCACGCGTCATCCAGACGCCCCGCTTGCTCCAGTGCGGCACGCACCTTTGGCAGGTTGCGGCCGGTTTTCATCACCACCATCGCATCCGAGCGCCGCATATGCGCCACCAGATCGGATGCGGGCAGCGTGGCCATCAACACCGTCAAAACGTCGTCGCCCCAGGTGAACGGTTGATCCAGCGCGTTCCAGCATCCGGTCATACCGGTGATGCCGGGCACCACCTCTACCTCGGCGCGGCCCTGAAGCCGCGTGTGCAGGTGCATGAAAGAGCCGTAGAAATAGGGGTCTCCTTCGCACAGCACGATGACCTCTGTCGTTTGCGACAGGGTGGCCAAACGATCGGCCCAATCATCGTAAAACTGTGCCA
>JAHEDL010000399.1 GCA_024641255.1 Pseudorhodobacter sp. | reverse complement strand
AGTCTTTCACGCTCCAATGTTCGGGGCGGTAGATCGCGAAACCGCCAGAGCCATGCGCGGCGCAGCGGCTCCATCCGGCGTAGACCCCGGCGGAACCGGTCAGCCCCATGGTGGCGGTGGCGGGGCGGCCGACAAAGGGGTGGTCCCAATAGCTGGTCAGGCGGTTGGTGGTGGCCAAAGGATCGGCGGCTTCGGCAGTGGTTTTATAGCAGGTCTGGGTCAGCAGATCGTCTGACAGCCGGGTCTGCCAAAAGAAGTTGCCGGCGAACCGCGCCACTTCGCCGCCTGCATCAACCCAAGCCTCAAGATGGTCGCGCATTTCCCATGTCCAGTATTCGTCATGGCCGACGATCAGCACCCGATCATAGCCTTGCAGTGCCTCAGCGCCGCGCTGCAGGTCGTGCTGGGTGGCGTAATCAAGCGCGATGCCCTGCGCTTCACACCATAGCGCAAATGGCCGTTCAAAAGCCGCCCAGCCGGAAGAGGCGTATTTCTTGGAAATGCCCTTGGCGCGGGCATAATCCATATGCGGGTAGCGCGGTTTGCTAAGCAGGGGCGACGCATGTGGAATGCGCGGCGCGTCATCGGGCCAGCGCACAAAGCCCTTCGCCCAAGGCCGCAGCAGCGAGACGTTTGGCGCGAAATCGCCCTGCGCCGGGCCGGTCAGCCCCTGATAATGGTTCGACCCGCCCCAGTCGTTATAGGCGCACCAGGTTCCGGTTGCGAGCAGCATCAGGATCTTGGCGGCGGGCTTTGCCGCCCTGACCACGAACATGCCTTGCGAGCAATGGCCGGGCACTGTCACCGTCACGATATAGACGCCGCTTTGCCAATCGGCGGGGATGGTCAGCGCGAAAACCTCGGGCCAGTTGCAGCCGGTTTCAGAACAATCGAACGGCGTTTCAGCAAGGCGAGTGGCGATCTGGGTATCCACCACCACCTGCGGCACCAGCCCATCGCGGGCGATCTGCAGATGCGCGGTAGGTGCCGAGGCCATTGCATGCAGGGCCAAACGCGCGCCGGGCAGATATGATAAGGCGTCGCTGTACACCCAGACCTGCGGGCGGGTAGCGTCGTTTGCGGCAACTTCGTAGTAGTGGCCGGTGACGGCGTCGCCATCATCGGTGGGGCCTGCGATGAAGAAATCCTTCAGCATCAAAGCATCCTTTGCGCCACATCCAGCATGCGGTTGGAAAAGCCCCATTCGTTGTCATACCAGCCAAACACCCGCAGCATGCCGCCCTTGGTGACGCGGGTTTCGGGCAAGGCCATCACGATACTTTCAGGCCGCGCCCGCAGATCGGTTGATACCAAGGCCTTTTCGGTGGCGCCAATCACCCCGCCCGCAGCGGCCAAAACGGCATTCACCGCCGTCGCCGTGGTCGGCCGTTCGGTCATCACCGCCAGATCCACAGCAGACACACTCGCCGTCGGCACCCGCACCGCAGAGCCTTCGATCCGGCCGGCAATTTGCGGCAAAACCTGATCCAGCAAGCGCTGCGCAGAGGTGGTCGTCGGCACCATCGACAAGGCCGCTGCGCGCGAGCGGGCAAAATCGGCGGCGGGCGCGTCCACCGTGGGCTGGCTGCCGGTATAGCAGTGAATGGTGGTCATCGAGCCAGTAACGACGCCCCAGTTTTCATGGATCAGCCGCGCCAAGGGGGCCAGCGCGTTGGTGGTGCACGAGGCGTTCGACACGATCTGCTGGCCGCGCAGCGCATCGTCGTTGGCGCCCAAAACCACGGTCAGATCGGCAGCCTTGGACGGGCCGGAAATCAGCACCCGCCGTGCGCCGCCGCGCAGGCCACGGGTCGCCATTTCGCGGGCATCGGCGCGCCCAGTACATTCCAGCACGACATCGACACCCTTCAGATCAAGGCCGGAAATATCGGCGGTGCGGTGCAGCGGAATACGCAACCCGTCGATCACCAAAGCGGCGCCGTCTAACGCAACACTGCCTTTCCACGGCCCGAAAACCGAATCGAATTCAAAGAGATAGGCGCACATTTCAGCGGCGGCGATGTCGTTTATGCCAACGATCTGGGCGCCGGGGGCCGCGCCCTGCAAAGCCGCACGCAGCACCGACCGACCAATCCGACCAAACCCGTTGATAAACAGCTTCATGGCGCCCCCCTTGCTTTGCGCCAGACAGAGCACGGGTTGGGGTGCCGATCAATGGGCGGGTTGACGTTTGATCAAAAAATCCCCTGCGCTGTCTTTTGGGAACGCGTGCGGGATGTGATGTTGCTGCCTCCGGCGGGGATATTTGGGCCAAGAGGATGAACCGCGCGGCGCTATGAATTGCTCTT
>JAHEDL010000393.1:1945-2312 GCA_024641255.1 Pseudorhodobacter sp. | reverse complement strand
TGAAATAGCGCGCGCCGTCAAACACCGAGGTGCCTTGCCAGATGCCGTGATCGGCGGCCTTCATCACCGCAAGATCGCCGTCATGCCAGCGCCCGTCCCAAAAAGTGCGAATGGATGTGCCAAAGGCCATCGCTGTCTCCTGTCCCTGTTTGCGCGAGGTTACGCATGGAGCGTGCGGCACGGAAAGGGGCCGTGGCGCGGACGGCGGAGCTTTGCCAAGGCGGCGGCGGGGTTTCGCCCGCTTTGGCAAGAAAAACCCCCGGACCGGGGGACGGATCCGAGGGCGCGGCCAAGACCAAGGCCTGCAAGCGGGGACAGACGAGGCGCTGTTGCCTCGGGGTGCAGGTTGGCAGGGGATTGAATCGAT
>JAHEDL010000393.1:0-1935 GCA_024641255.1 Pseudorhodobacter sp. | reverse complement strand
GCGCGGCGGCGTCAGGCGTGATGGTTTATGCGGTGGCGGGCAGATCGTGGAAGGCGCAGGTGACAAGGTGGTCGTTCACCATGCCAACGGCCTGCATGAAGGCGTAGGTGATGGTCGGGCCGACGAATTTGAAGCCTTCGGCCTTCAGCGCCTTTGACAGCACCAAGGCGGCGGGCGTGTGGGCGGGAACCTGCGACAGGCCGGTCAGGCCAGAGTTGATCGGCTGATGGTCGACATGTTTCCACAAGAAATGCGCAAAGCCTTCGCGGGCTTCGATGGCCAGAAAGGCGCGCGCGGCGGCAAAGGTGGCTTCGATCTTGCCGCGATGCCGGATGATGCCCGGATCGGCCAGCAGACGGGTGGTTTCGGCCTCGCCCCAAGTGGCAAGGACTTCGGGGTGAAAGCCCTGAAACGCGGCGCGAAAGCCTTCGCGGCGGCGCAAGATGGTGATCCAGCTGAGGCCCGCCTGAAACGCCTCTAGCATCAGGCATTCGAACAGGGCGCGCGGGTCATGCTCTGGCCGGCCCCATTCGGTATCGTGGTAGGCGACGTAAAGCGGGTCGGTGCCACACCAGGCGCAGCGCTGCAGGGTCATGCGAGGCCTCTAATCCTTAGAATTGGTTTCAAACCGTGACACTTAACGCGGCTTTTACGGGTATGGCGCAATTCTGTCCATCACGGGGCAGCAGATGCCCGATTTGACAGCCCTGAGGGTGCCGAAATGATGATGGAACGCAAAAGACCCCAGATCAAGGCGGCGGTTGGGCAGGCCAGCCCGCTTGGGGTCGCGATTTCGGAAGACGACCGCCAGACGCTGACGATGGTGCGGGCGGCGATTGACGCAAAGCGGTTGCGGCTGGCCTACCAGCCGGTGATGCTTGCCCGCGACGCGGCGCAGGTTGCGTTTCACGAAGGGCTTATTCGGGTGCTGGACCCAACGGGCCGCATCATTCCGGCGCGCGATTTCATGGCGGCGGTGGAAAGCCATGAAATTGGCCGCGAAATCGACTGTGCCGCGCTAGAGATCGGTTTGAACGCATTGGCACGGGTACAAAGCCTGCGCCTGTCGATCAACATGTCAGCAAGGTCTATCGGCTATCCGCGCTGGATGCGGATCTTGCGGCGGGGTTTGGCGGCGTCGCCGACGGTGGGCGAACGGCTGATTCTTGAGATTACCGAAAGCTCGGCCATGCTGGTGCCGGAAATTGTTATTGCCTTCATGGATGATCTGAAGGCGGCGGGGATTGCTTTTGCGCTGGATGATTTCGGGTCGGGCTTTACCGCGATCCGCTATTTCAAGGACTTCTTCTTTGACATCCTGAAGCTGGACGGTGCCTTTGTGCGCAATGTTGACACAGACCCCGATACGCGGGCGCTGGCGGCAGCGTTGTTGTCGATTGGCAAGCATTTCCAGATGTTTACCGTGGCCGAAGCGGTGGAAACGGTGCAAGAGGCCGCGATGTTGCAGGCGATGGGGGTGGATTGTTTGCAGGGATTTTTGTTTGGCGCGCCCACGCTAAAGCCCGCGTTTCTTGGCCAAACCGCGCGAAAAACCGCCTGAACCCACCACTTTTTCCCCTGCGGCAATGTGGCAACGCAGAAAACTTGCTTTTCATATCGCCCCCGCCTAGGGCATGCTGCATAGCGGCGAAGCTGCGCTTCGCCAGATTGCATCAGGGAGAGGGCGCAAAGCATGACCAATGTGGTAATCGTTTCGGCGGCACGGACTGCCGTTGGCAGCTTCAACGGGGCCTTTGCGGCCACTCCGGCGCATGAGCTGGGCGCAGCGGTGATCGAGGCCGTCGTTGCCCGCGCCGGCGTTGAAAAGGCCGAAGTGGCCGAAACCATTCTGGGCCAGGTGCTGACCGCCGGTCAGGGCCAGAACCCGGCCCGTCAGGCGCATATCCGCGCCGGTCTGGCGAAAGAAGCCAGCGC
>JAHEDL010000392.1 GCA_024641255.1 Pseudorhodobacter sp. | reverse complement strand
GAAACTGCAGCCCCATCTTGCCGATCAGTTCAAAGGCGCTGACCATGCCCGACATCCGGCTTTCGGCCAAAGACAGCAGGCGCAGCGCCGCTGCCGGGCTTTGCACCGCCAGCAGCGCCGTGCCAACCACCGCCGGGCGCGGATAAAGCCGCAGACTTGCTGCCGTGATCACGCCCAGCGTGCCTTCGGCGCCGATCAGCAGATGGCGCAGATCATAGCCGGTGTTGTCTTTGCGCAGCCGCTTCAAGCCATTGAAAATGCTTCCATCCGGCAAAACCGCCTCGATCCCCAGACACAGATCGCGGGTGTTGCCATAGCGCAGCACATTCAGCCCGCCCGCATTGGTCGCAAGGTTGCCGCCAATCTGGCAGGTGCCCTCGGATGCCAAAGCCAGCGGAAACAGCCGCCCGATGCGTTCGGCGTGCTGCTGAACATCCGCCAGAATCATCCCAGCCTCGACCACCAGCACGTTTTCGTCAGGGTAAGCCCCGCGCAATGCGGCCATCCGTTCAAGCGACAGCAGCACCGGCAGCGAGCCTTCGGGCAAGATCTGCCCGCCGACCAAGCCGGTGCCACCGCCCCAAGGCACCAATCCCACCCGGGCCGCAGCACAAGCCCGCACAATCACCGCCACTTCGGCGGTGTTGCGCGGCAAGGCCACCGCCGCCGCCAAACCCTTCCAGCGCCCGCGCGGTTCTTCCAGATAGCGCGGTTCGGCAGGGCGAAGCGTGCCTTCGGGCAGTTGACTGGCAAGGGCGGCAAGAAAGGCAGGCGTGGCGGGGTTTAGCATGGTGCCTCGGGCAATGATCTTCAGACGGCGATGGTGCGTGCCAAAGCCGAAATCGACATGGCAGAGCCGTGGTTGCGGGACGTTTTATCAACCTTTACCAAACGCTCCAGCTTGTCGGCCAGAACCGATCTGCCAATCCCGTTCGGTGCCAGCATATAAATCGCCGCATCGGTCTGCTTCAACGCCTCGCCTCCGGTGGCAAGCGCCGCCGCGGCGGCAACTTCGGCTGCCGCAGCCGGGGCTGCCAAGAAGAAGATATGCACCTTGGTGCCATCCGCCGCGCCTTGCGCCTTGTAGGGGTTCGCGGCCAACACCGCTTCAAACGTCGCAAGCGGCATCAGGAACAGCTTCGGCGCAAAGCCGAACCGCTCTTTCATCGCGGTGCTGATCTTGGCTTCCAGATCGGCGATGCCCGGGTCCAGAAACACGGCATTGCCGCTTTGGATATGGGTCTGCACTTGCAGAACGCCTTGTTCTGAAAGCATTTGGCGAAACTCTGGCATTGAAAGCCGGTTCGCGCCTGCAACATTTACGCCGCGCAGCAGCAAGACTTTAACTTCGTTCATGGGTATCTCCGTGTCAGGCCACACTGGCGTCGCATGGGCCTGCGGGTTGACACCAACCGCTTAGCCCACGTCCGTGCGACCACGCCGGTCGTTCCGAAGGTTGGCGTATAACACATGATTCCGCCAACGTCCGTTTATTTGCAGATAAGATTGCGCCACGCCTTCATATTTGAAGCCAGATTTTTCCAGCACACCACGTGAGGCAATGTTTTCCGGCAAGCAGGCGCTTTCGATCCGGCTTAGATCCATCGTGGCAAAGGCATAATGCACGAATGCCTGCACCGCTTCTTTCATGAAGCCCTGCCGGGCATAGGGCGCGCCGATCCAATAGCCCATGGTTCCGGCCTGCACCGGCCCACGGCGAATGTTGTCCAACGTCACCGCGCCCAACAACCGCTGATCATCGCGGCGGATCATCAGCATCGGCAGCGCCGTGCCCTGTGCTTCGGCACGCCCGGCCCAGTAAACCCGGTTGGTAAAAGCCTTGCGGGTCAGATGGTCATGCGCCCAGACAGGCTCCCATGGCATCAGATGATCGGCCGAGGCTTCGCGCAGGCTGGCCCAAGCCCGATAATCGGCATGCGTCGGCAGCCGCAGCGTCATGCGTTCGGTTTCAACCACAGGACGGCGGCGAAAGTTCAGCATCAGGCCGCCAACCGCTTGCGGATATCCTCCAGCGTCGGCGCGGCCTGTACCGGGCCATACAGCGCCAAGGCGGCATCCTTGCTGGCAAGTTCGCCGGCATAGCGGCGCACATCGGCCACCGATACCGCCTCAATCTTGGCAACCGCTTCGTCCACGTCGGGAACCCGACCGTAAATCGCCAACAGCCGCGCGATGCGTTCGGCGCGGCTTGACGGGCTTTCCAGCCCCATCAACATCCCCGCCTTGATCTGCGCCCGCGCCCGCGCCACTTCGGCTTCGGACATATCGTCGGCGGCGCGCTTCAGCTCATCA
>JAHEDL010000601.1 GCA_024641255.1 Pseudorhodobacter sp. | reverse complement strand
TGTGCGAAATCGAAACCTATCGTGCGATGTCGATGCTGGGCCTGATGCGGGCGCGCGGCCTGACCGAACGGCTGAACGCGCTGGACCCGCGGCTTTCGGCGCTTGTAACCGGATTGGACGGTGTACAGCGCCCCGCCGAAGCCGCCTTGCATGAACTTTTGACGATTTCGGCCGAGTTGGAAAGCCTTGCGGTCAAACATTCGTTCCGCTTTGGTGCTACTGGCGCTTATGAAGCCATCGTCACCCAACGCATCGCGGCGCTGCGCGAAGAACGGGTGCAGGGGCGGCAAAGCTTTGGTGAATTCATGATGCGGCGCTACGATCCGGCGATGCGCACGGTGAAATCCGCCGAAGCGCGGCTGCGGTCGATGGCCGAACGCGCGACGCGGGCCGCCGAATTGCTGCGCACGCGGGTCGATGTTGAACGGTCGGCGCAAAATCAGGCGCTGCTGGAAAGCATGGATCGCCGCGCCGATCTGGCCTTGCGCCTGCAGCACACCGTCGAAGGCCTGTCGGTGGTGGCGATCAGCTATTACGCGGTCAGCCTTGCCTCTTACGCCGCCTACCCGCTGATCGAGGCGCTGCAGATTTCCAAAGGCACGGCAATGGCCGCCCTGACCCCACTTGTGGTGCTTGCCGTCTGGCTGGCCCTGCGCCGGATCAAACGCGCCATGCACTGATCCTTGGACCTTGCCGCTTTCACATTGGCCCAAATATCCCCGCCGGAGGCAGCGCGATGACAGCAGGTGCCACGCCCCATAAGGCCGCGCGCGTGGTCAACCGCCGGTATGGCTCATATGCCGGGTCATCTGGCCTTTGACCGCTTGGCGCGAATAGTCAAAATCATGGCCCTTGGGTTTGCGGGCGATGGCGGCGCGGATCGCTTGTTCCAATTGCGCGTCATCGGCGCTGGCGCGTAGCGGCGCGCGCAGGTCGGCCATGTCTTCTTGACCCAGACACATGTACAACTCACCTGTGCAGGTCAGCCGCACCCGGTTGCAGCTTTCGCAGAAATTATGCGTCAGCGGCGTGATAAAGCCGACGCGTTGTCCGGTTTCGGCCAGCCTGACATAGCGGGCGGGGCCGCCGGTGCGGTCGGGCAGATCAATCAGGGTAAAGCGGCTGGCCAGCTGGGCGCGCAGGTCTTTCAGCGGCCAGTATTGGTCCAGGCGACCAACCTCGCCCATATCGCCCATCGGCATGACCTCGATAAAGGTCAGATCGTGATTTTCCGCAGCGCACCAATCGGTTAGCCGGAAGAGTTCATCTTCGTTGAAACCTTTCAGCGCTACGGCGTTGATCTTGACGGCAAGCCCCGCTTCTTTCGCGGCAGCGATGCCGTCCAGCACTTGCGACAGCCGGCCCCAGCGGGTGATTTCGGCAAATTTCGCGTCATCCAGCGTATCGAGTGACACATTGATGCGCTTGACGCCGCAGGCTGCAAGATCGGCGGCATATTTGCGCAGCTGCGAGCCGTTGGTGGTCAGCGTCAGTTCTTTCAGCGCGCCAGAGGCCAGATGCCGGCTCATGGCTTCGAAAAACGTCATGATGCCTTTGCGCACCAAAGGTTCGCCGCCGGTGATGCGCAGCTTTTCAACGCCCATATGCACGAAGGCGGTGCAGAGCCGGTCAAGCTCTTCCAGCGTCAACAGCTCTGCCTTGGGCAGAAAGGTCATGTGTTCGGTCATGCAATAGGCGCAGCGAAAATCGCAGCGGTCGGTGACCGAAACGCGCAGGTAAGAGATGGCGCGGGCGAAGGGATCAATAAGCGTTTGCATGCGGTAAAGGTAGGGCGCGGCGGGGCACAGGACAAGGCCGAAAGCGGCAGTTGCGGGGCGGGCGGCGGCAGACTATCGTCGGAGCCATGATGTATAAATTTACCCCCCAAGGGATGGTTGTGTTGGCGCTGACTTTTGGGTTGGCGGGCTGCGGCATGGTGGCAAAGCTGCAGCGCCCGGTTGCGGCACCTGAAACGGCTGCGCCCGCAATGACGCTGCCTGCGATGGGGGCAGGGCAAAGTGCCGCGGCGCTGGATGGTAGCACGGCGGCGCAAAAGGCTGCCGCAGTGGCCGCCCCGGATGCCGCGGGGCGGGTGCTTGGCACGGTGGTGGTGGCCTTGGGCAGCCCGGCCGAGCAGGGATTTTGGCTGAAAACCGCGCTTGTAGTCAGCCCGGCCAAGGGCCGCGTGGTGACGGCAGATGGTGCTGCGGTTGCGGTTGATCTGCTGCCGGGGACGGGGGCGGCGCTGTTGTCACTGGCGGCGTTTCGCGCACTGGGGTTGGCGCTGACCGATTTGCCGGAAGTGACGGTTTTGGCCGAGTAAG
>JAHEDL010000600.1 GCA_024641255.1 Pseudorhodobacter sp. | reverse complement strand
GGGTGCGCCGCTGGCGCCGTTCTTTCATTTCGCCTGCGCCAAATGGATCAAGGCCACCGCGCCCTTGGCGTTTCTGAACTTGGGCGGCGTGGGCAACCTGACATGGGTTGATCCGGCGCAACCGGCCCCAGAAACCGCAAACGCCCTGTTGGCGTTTGACACCGGCCCCGCCAATGCGCCGATCAATGACATGATGCAGATCCGGCTGGGCCAAGCGCAAGACGAATGCGGCGCGCTTGCCGCCACGGGGCGCGTTGACGAGGCCTTGGTCAAGGCCTTCCTTGCCCTGCCGTGGTTTCACAAAATGCCGCCGAAATCGCTGGATCGCGATGAGTTTCGCGCCTTCTTCAAAAAGACCCACCGGCTGTCAAACGCCGATGCGGCGGCCACGCTGACCGCCATCGCTGCAGCTTCGGTTGCCAAGGGGGCAGAACATTTTCCATCCCCCGTCACCCGGCTGTTGGTTGCGGGCGGCGGACGGCACAATGCGGCGATGATGGCAGAGCTAAGGCAACGCATGACTTGCCCCGTTGAACCCATTGAATCAGCAGAGCTAAATGGCGATATGCTAGAGGCGCAAGCCTTTGCCTTTTTGGCCGCGCGCGTCGCCTATGGTCTGCCCACCTCTTGCCCAACCACCACCGGCGTTCCGGCCGCGATTGGCGGCGGAAAGATCAGCCGGCCTTAGCGCGGGCTTGCCGCAGCATTGAATGGGTATAGATCAACAACGCCAGCCAAATCATTGGAAACGCAATCATTCTTCCGGTTCCAAACGGTTCGCCAAACACGAACACCGCCGTCAGAAAGATCATCGTCGGCGCGATATATTGCAAAATTCCAATCGTCGACAGCCGCAGCAGTTTCGCGCCATTGGCATAGATCATCAACGGCACCGCAGTCACCAAACCACACGCCAGCAACAGCACTGTGTCGCGGCTTGATCCGGCAAAGAAATGGCCAGTGCCATGCAGCGTCAACCAGATCACATAGCCAATCGCAAACGGCAGCAAGATCAGCACCTCAAGGAAGAAGCCTTGGTTCGGACCGATCGGCAGCGACTTTTTCAGATAGGCGTAAAACCCCCAGGTGATCGTCAGGCCAAGTGCCGCCCAAGGCAGTTTTCCGGCCTCGATTGTCAGCACCAACACCCCGGCCGCCGCCAGCGCGATGGCGCATTTTTGCGCCAAAGACAGCCGCTCTCCCAGCAAAACCGCGCCCAGAAACACCGAAAACAGCGGGTTGATGTAATAGCCAAGCGCCGCGTCCAGCGCGTGGCCCGCGCCAATCGACCAGACATAAATGCCCCAGTTTACCGTGATCAGCGCCGCCGTCATCGACGCCATGCCCAGCATCCGCGGATTGCGCAGCGCGCGCAGCACATCTTGCGTGCGGCCCAGCCAGATCAGCACCGCCCCCGCAATCGGAATAGACCAGATCACCCGATGCGCGATCACCTCGGCGGGGGAAATATGCGCCACCGCCTTCATGAAGATCGGCAAAAACCCCCACAGCAGATAGGCAGTCAGCGCAAAGCCAAAGCCGCGCAGCGAGTCTTCATTTTTCGGGGATGGGGTGCTCATACCCCCTGTTATCGCCTGCTGGGGCGGCCTGCCACGGCAATCTTGTATCCGTTACATTCGCCGCGACAGGTAGGCCTTTGTAAAGGCGGCATAGCCATCGGCGGTTTCGCGCAGTTCTGCCTTCATCATCTGGTGCAGGCGCGGCAGTTGATAAAACGGCACCGCCGGAAACACATGATGTTCGACATGATAGGGCATGTTCCATGCCAAAAACCGTACCAGCGCGGTGGTAAAGGTGGTGCGGGTGTTTTCGAACATGTTCGCCACCTGCGGGCAGTCGCCGTGTTCGGCCAGCAGATACAGACGCAGCACCGGTTGGCCCAGCAAAACCGGCAAGATCCACAGCCAAAGCAAGATCGGGCTGACCAGCAGGCTTAGCGCCACCACCGCATAAACCAGCAGCATCAGCCGCGCTTCGGTCACCATACGCGGCCGCGCCGATTGCGGCAGATAGTCGGCCTCTGCCCGGCCAAGGCCCAATGCGGCCAGCAGGCGCAGTTCAGAAATCCAATACGGCAGCCCCGAAACATGCCAGACCCAAGCCCGCAGCGTTGCAGGTTTTTCACCCGCCAGTTCCGGGTCCTTGCCCGCGATATTGGTCCAGCGGTGATGCGCCAGATGAAAGTAGCGAAACCACAGAAACGGCAGCAGCAGCACGATGCCGCACAGATGTCCAACAGCCTCGTTCAGCCGCTCATTGGCGAACGGCGTCTTGTGCGTCGCCTCATGTTCCAGCGTGAACAG
>JAHEDL010000599.1 GCA_024641255.1 Pseudorhodobacter sp. | reverse complement strand
CTGATGGCTTGGATGCCAGAGCGCACGGTTTCGGCGATAACCGAGGCGTAATACAGCACCAGCGCCAGCAACAGCGCGGTGAAGGAATGCGCGATGTTCAAGCCGCCCTTGAAGTTGAAGCCCTTCAGTTCGGGGTATTCAAGATGAAAGCCCATCGCGATCAGCAAGGCAAAGGTCGGCACGAACAGGATCAGGATGCTTTGCCACCAGGTTGCGGGGCGATTGCCGGTGGCCTCTTGCACCGCTTTGGCGCGGCGCAGCAGCATCCGGTTGGCAAAGACCGACGCCGCGATCACCGCCAGCACTGCCCAGCCCGACAGGTGAAACGGCAGCGGGTTTTCCAGCAGCACCGAGGGAATGTTGGTGCCCCGGTTGGTGATGGCGACCGAATTGTCGAAGATCATCGACGCTTTTGGCGCGATACCCTGCGCCGTCATCTCTGGCGTGATCTTGAAATCTTTTGGCTGCGGCGCGATTTCCGAGAAAATCACGAAAACCAGAATGATCCACAAGAGCAGCGGCACGTTGCGGAACATTTCGATGTAGACGGTCATCAACCGCGACACGAGCCAGTTTTTCGACAGGCGCAGCACGCCAATGATCACGCCCAGCACCGTTGACAGCGCACAGCCGATCACCGCGACAACCAGCGTGTTCAGCAAGCCGATGATGGCGGCGCGGCCATGCGTGCTGTCGTTGGTGTAAGGGATCAACTGCTGGTCAATATCATAGCCAGCGCGGTTCCACAGGAAGCTGAAATTGATATCCTTGTCTTTGGCGGCAAGGTTTTCGATGGTGTTGTTGACCAGCCAGCCCACGAAGGCCAAGGTCAGCAGCAGCACGATCACCTGAATGGTGACGGCGCGATACCGGGTATCATAGATAAGCATGCTTAACCGAAACTGCGGTTTCGGTGGCTCTGGTGCGAGCGTCATAGGCGTTCCCCCTGCCCTGCCCGCGTGCCAGCTTTTGCCGGTCGTTTGGGGTTTGGCACCCCAGCGGTTCAGGATTATTGCCGGATCAAGGTGAGTCGGATCAAAGCAGACCGGGCGCAGACTGTGCTGCGCCCGGTCGTTAGGTCAGATCAACGGAAGGGCGGTGCGTATTGCAGGCCGCCGTTGGTCCACAAGGCGTTCAGGCCACGGGCCAGACCGATCGGGGTCGAGGTGCCGATGTTGGCTTCAAAGATCTCGCCGTAGTTGCCCGAAGCAGCGATAGCGCGCTTTGCCCATTCGTTATCAAGGCCCATCATCGCGCCCATGTCGCCTTCGACGCCCAGCAGGCGGCGGACTTCCGGGTCGGTCGAGGTCTTGGCAACTTCTTCTACGTTGGCTTTGGTGATGCCTTTTTCTTCAGCAGCAACCAATGCGTAGTAGGTCCAGCGCACGATGTCGCCCCAGTTGTTGTCGCCATGGCGAACGGCTGGCCCCAGCGGCTCTTTCGAGATGATTTCCGGCAGGATGATGTAATCACCCGGGTTCGGCAGCGACGCGCGCGACGAAGCCAGACCCGATGCGTCGGTGGTGAAGGCATCGCAAGCCCCGGCCAGGAACTGGCGCTGTGCTTCGCTGTCGTCGCCAACGGTGACCGGGGTGTAGCTGATGTTGTTGGCCTTGAAGAAGTCGGCCAGGTTCAGTTCGGTCGTGGTGCCGGTCTGGATGCAGACGGTGGCGCCATCAAGTTCTTTGGCCGAAGAAACCCCAAGGTCCTTCTTCACCATGAAACCCTGACCGTCATAGTAGTTCACCGCCACGAAATCGAACTTCAGGTCGGTGTCGCGCGAATAGGTCCAGGTCGAGTTACGAACCAGAACGTCAACTTCGCCCGAAGCCAAAGCGGTGAAACGGGTCTCACCAGTCAGCGGCACGAACTTGACCTTGGCCGCATCGCCCAGCACAGCCGCGCCGATGGCTTTGCACAGATCAATGTCGAAGCCTTGGTAAGCGCCGGTCGAGTCCGGCATACCGAAACCGGTCAGGCCATTGTTCGAACCGCAGTTCAGCTCGCCGCGCGCCTTGATGTCATCCAGCGTGCCGGCAAATGCCGCGCCCGCAAGGACCGTCGAGGCCACGAGGGTGCCGAGGAATACGGATTTTTTCATACTTACCTCTTCCTGTTTTCGCCCATTTTTTAGACGAAGGAGTGATGCCCCGCGTGGGTCGCGGGTGCGATACCGATGGCAGCAATCGCCGCCAGTGTCGGCCAGTCTGAAATAAAGCGGTTTGGATGGTCAAGCGAAACCACCGTTTTGAACGCTTTAGCAGCAAATGGATTGCGTTTGGACAGCCAGAGCGACCGTTTGCTCTGCGAACATGCAAGCAAAG
>JAHEDL010000598.1 GCA_024641255.1 Pseudorhodobacter sp. | reverse complement strand
TGATCGGGGAAATCGGCGGCCCGCAAGAGGCCGAAGCCGCCGCCTTTGCCCGCGATCATATGACCAAACCGGTGGTGGCCTATATCGCCGGTCTGTCGGCGCCGAAGGGCCGCAAGATGGGCCATGCCGGCGCGATCGTCAGCGCCTTTGGCGAAAGCGCGCAGGAAAAGGTGGAAATCCTTGCGGCCGCAGGCATCGCCGTGGCGCCAAACCCGTCCAGCATGGGCGAAACCATGGCGGCGGTGTTGCAAGCGCGCGGTCTGATGGGGGCGGGCGCCAGCGTCAGCTTGCCGCTGGCTGGCTAGCCGCTGGCCGCATAACCCGTTAGCGTTGCCCCGAACCAGTTTGGGGCAACCATGGACCGTCTTCTTTGCGAACGCATGTTCGTCGCCGTGCTAGAGGCTGGCAGCTTTGCTGCGGCCGCACAGCGGCTTGGGACCAGCTCTGGTCAGGCGTCAAAGCTGGTGTCGCGGCTGGAAACCGAACTGGGCGTGCGGCTGTTGCACCGCACCACCCGCGCCTTGGCCGCAACCGAAGCCGGTCAGGTCTATTTCGACCGGATGCGCGGCATATTGGATGAATTCGACGCGGTTGAAACCGAAGTGCGCAACGCCGCACAACTGCCGCGCGGCAAGATCCGCATGTCGGCCCCGCTTAGCTTTGGCACCCTGCGTCTGGCCCCGGTTCTGGCCGATTTCGCCAAGGCTTACCCCGAGATTTCCTTGGACGTTCACTTCAGCGACCGTTTGGTCAACCTTGTCGACGAAGGTTTCGACCTTGCGGTGCGGGTCGGCAAGCCCGGCGATTCTGCGTTGATTTCGCGTAAACTGTGCCAGTCGCAGGTCATCGTTGCCGCCTCTCCGGCCTATCTGGCGCAGCGGGGCCGGCCAGAGCGCCCCGAAGATCTGGTCGGCCACGACTGTTTGATCGACACCAACTACCGCGATCCGCATCATTGGACCTTTCTGGGTGGCAAGCGCGTTGCGGTGGCCGGTCGGTTGGCGTTTTCCAACGCCTCGGCCTGTGTCATTGCCGCCGAAGCGGGGCTTGGTATCGCTAATTCCCCCGATTTCGTGTTGGCCGACAGCCTGCGCAGCGGTCGGCTGCACCCCTTGCTGACCAGCTATCAAGAGCCGCCGATGGGGGTATTTGCGCTTTACCCGTCGGGGCGGCAGCTTGCGTTGAAAATGCGGGTGCTGATCGACTTTCTGGTTACGGCGTTGCAGGGGTAATTGCTTCCATTTTGGATGCAATAATCTTCCATATGGCGGAATTATCATTTCAATCGGAATGAGCGATATCTGTCTCACCGGCCGCAACGGCCTATTGAACAGGATGATAGCCATGACCACCGCTCCGACCCCGACTTCGAACAATGCCGACCTTGCTGCGCTGATCTTGCGCGTGGCTTTGGGCGCGCTTTTCCTTGCCCACGCTGGCCTGAAAATTTTCGTCTTCACCCCTGCTGGCACCGCGGGTTTCTTCCAAAGCATCGGCCTTCCCGGCCCGCTGGCATATCTGGTGATCGCGGTTGAAGTGCTGGGCGGCATCGCCCTGATCGCCGGCTTCCGCACCCGTATCGTTTCGTTGGTGCTGATCCCGGTTCTGCTGGGCGCGATTGCAACCGTGCACTTCTCGGCTGGTTTCTTCTTCAATAATGCCAACGGTGGCTGGGAATATCCGGCATTCTGGATCGTTGCTTTGGTTGTGCAAGCTTTGCTGGGCGACGGCGCTGCGGCTGTTGGCGCCAAGCGTTAATCTGAACTTAGGGGAACCGACATGACCACCGCATCTGCTCCTATGGAAATTGGCCGCGTCGCCTTGACGGTGCATGACATCGGGCGCGTCGGTTCCTTCTATCAAAAGGCGCTGGGCCTTGATGAAATCAGTGCCGATGGCGAAGTCACCCGCCTTGGCATCGGCCCGCGCGTTCTGCTGGAACTGCGCCAAGACAAAGCCGCCCGCCGCCGTGACGCGTCCGAAGCTGGTCTGTTTCACACCGCCTTCCTGCTGCCGTCACGCCAAGATCTGGGCGCTTGGCTGCTGTATGCCGCCAACAGCGGCCTGCCTTTGGAAGGCGCATCCGACCATCTGGTCAGCGAGGCGATCTATCTGTCAGACCCCGAAGGCAATGGCATCGAAGTCTATTCGGACCGTCCGCGCGACACATGGAAGATCCGCAACGGGTCGATCCACATGACCAGCGACGGTCTTGATCTGAACAATCTGGTGGCCAGCGCCACAGGCCCGTGGAAAGCCGCGCCCGCCGCAACCGTGGTTGGCCACGTTCACCTGCAGGTTGGTGCTGTGCCAGAGGCCGAAGCTT
>JAHEDL010000064.1 GCA_024641255.1 Pseudorhodobacter sp. | reverse complement strand
GCTGCTGGCCACCGCCTATCCGCTGCAAGTGCTGCGTTTGGCGCGGCGCGGTGGGTGGGAGTGGGCGGTGTTCACGGTGATCGGCAAATTTGCCGAGGCGCAGGGGGTGTTTGGCTATTGGTTTGATCGGCTGCGCGGCAGGCGGCGCGGCTTGATTGAATATAAATAGCTGCGCGTTGGCTTAGCGCTGCCGCAGGGCGTTGCGGATTTGGCCGGGCAAAATCGCAAAGCAGGCGGCATAGCGCGGCACCATACGCTGGGGGCTGGACAGCGCGCGCCACAGCCACTCGAGCGCAAGTTTGCGCAGCCAAGCCGGGGCGCGGGTCTGGCTACCGGCGACAAAATCCAGACCGGCGCCGAAGCTTGCAAAGCCGGTGTTGGGGGCAAGGCGACGGCCAAGCGCCGCAAAGCTTTCCTGTTTTGGCGACCCCAACGCCACAAGGCACAGACCGATGTGGTTGTTGGCAAGATCGGCCAGGATGTTCTGGGCGGCGGGGCCGGTTGGGTCGAAGCCCATCGGCGGCGCATGTTGATAGGTGACGGCAAGCCCCGGAACCTTGCCCTGCAAATGTTGCGCGGCTAGCGCCAGCGTTTCGGGCGAGCTGCCGACAAAAGCCACCGCAACCCCAGCCTGCGCCGCCGCCTGACACAGCGGCACCACCATGTCGGACCCCGGCACCAGATGCACCGGATGCCGCGCCAAGCGTGACAGCCAAACGATCGGATTGCCATCGGCGACCACCAGATCCTGGGCCGCATAGGCGGCACGAAACGGCGCCGAGTGGCGCAGTTTCACCAGATGATCCAAGTTGATGGTGGCCAGGGCAAAGCCCTGCCGCGCGGCAAATCGGTTGGCGACGGTTGCCAGCAAGCTTTGCTGGTCGGAAATATTGACCGCGATCACCGTTGAGCCAAACTGAAACTGCACAGCACCCTCTTTACGCTTTGCTCACGCCTTAGCAACAAACTGGGGCCGAAGTTCGTCGAAGTTCGGGGCAAAATGCAAACACTCTGTTTCACAAAACGCAAAGGGAAGTCGTTGCCTTCGGGGCGGGGTTTGGCATAGCCAAACCCTATGAACACACCCGTGCAACACCGTCAGTCGATGGACCTTGCCCGCTTTATTGCGGCGTTTGGGGTGGTGGTTGCGCATGCGTATGCGCTGGAAAATGACTGGGTCGGGCATTTGTCGTTGGGGCTATTCCTGATCCTGACGGCGTTTTTGGCGGTGCAGTCGATGCAGCGGGCGGGCGGGACATATCCGTTCGTGGCGCGGGCCAAGCGGCTGGTGGTGCCGTGGCTGATCTGGTCGCTGTTTTATCGGCTGGTGATGCTGAAGGTGGTCGATGGGCCTGAAAAATATGCGATTTTGTCTGATCCGTGGAGCCTGCTGACCGGATCGGCGATTCATTTGTGGTTCCTGCCGTTTGTAATGCTGGCGATGGTGATGGTGGAACCGGCGGGGCGGTTTGTGACCAGCGTGCCGCGCTTGGCGGTGGCGTTGACGGGGCTGGCGCTGGTTTCGGCGCCGATGTTGTGGCTGCATCAATTTGCCGGGTGGCCGCAGCCGATGCCGCAATGGCTGATTGCATTTCCGGTCTATGCGCTGGGCTTGGGGCTTGGCTTGGCGCATCCGCTGGGCAAGCCGCTTTGGCCGGTGCTGGCGGCGGCGGTGATGACGCTTTGGGCCTATTTCATTTCGGGGGGCGCGCTGTGGTCGGCGACGATTTTGACGTCGATCCTGCTGTTTGAAGCGTTTTGGCGGCTACCGTTGCGTGGCAAGTGGTTGCCAATGCTTGGGCAATCGGCCTTTGGCATTTATTTGATTCACCCTTTTTTTATGCTGGTCACCTACAAGCTGTTTGGCGCGGATGTGATGCGGATGCAGGCGGCGGTTGTTACCTTTTTGCTGTCTTGGGCGGCGGTGTTGCTGTTTCGGAGGGTGCCGGTGGTGGCCCGCTTTATGTAAGCCGGCGTTATCCAAGACGGTGGCGGCGGGCCGTGGCCGGAGCGATGTTTTCGTGCTAAAATCGCGTCAGTTTCAGTGAAAGTGTAGACCCGCAGTGCCCGCGCCCAACGCCCTTGCCTATTTGATGCTGCTGGTTTGGCCGTTGGTCTGTTGGCAGCTTTGGAAGCGGTTGGATCCGGGGCGGGCGCTGATTTGGTCGGTGCTGGGCGGTTATTTGGCGATGCCGCCGCTGACGGCGATCAATTTTCCGATCATCCCCGATTTGGACAAGATTTCGATTCCGAACCTGATGGCGCTTTACTGTGCGATCTATGTGGCGGGCGACAGGATCAGGTTTCTGCCCGAAGGCAAGTTGGGTAAGCTGTTGATTGTGTTATACACACTATCGCCGTTTGCGACGGTGTTAACCAATGCCGACCCGATTCAGTTTCAACTGAACCAGCTGCAAGGCATGCGGATTTACGATTCGGTGGCGGCGGTGACCAATCAGGTCATTGTGTTGATCCCGTTCTTTTTGGCGCGGCACTATCTGCGCGGCGCCGAGGGCGCGCGCAAAGTGCTAGAGGCGTTGGTGCTGGCGGGGCTGATTTATTCGGTGCCGATGCTGATCGAGGTGCGGTTTTCACCGCAGATGAACGTCTGGGTCTATGGGTTTTTCCAGCATGATTTCTTTCAGACCATCCGGCAGGGCGGCTATCGTCCGGTGGTGTTTCTGCCGCACGGGCTTTGGGTGGCGTTCTTTGCGCTGATGTGTCTGGTGGCGGCGATGGTGCGGCTGCGGGCGGTGACGGCAGAGGCGCGGCCCAAGGCGTTTCTTGTGCTGTGTTATCTGGCGTTCATGCTGTTTCTTTGCAAAAGCGCGGGGCCGATGGTCTATGCGCTTGGGCTGGCGCCGCTGGTTTTGCTGACGCCGTGGCGGTGGCAGATTGTGGTGGCGGCAATTTTGGCGGCGATTGTGCTGACCTATCCGATGCTGCGCGGGGCGCATCTGGTGCCGCTGCAACAGATCGTTGATTTCGCAACCGGATTTAGCGCCGACCGCGCCTATTCGCTGCAGTTCCGCATTGATAACGAAGAGCTTTTGCTGGCGCGCGCGCTAGAGCGGCCGCTGTTTGGCTGGGGCGGCTATGGCCGAAGCTTTTTGCACGATCCGGTGACGGGGCAGATGACAACCATTGCCGACGGCGCTTGGGTGATTGTGTTGGGGATCTATGGCTGGCTTGGCTATATCGGCGAATTTGGCCTGACGGCGCTGCCGCTGCTTGCCTTGGGGCGCGAGGCGGTGGCGAAATACGCGGCAGAGTTCAACCGCTATACTGCCGGCTTGGCGCTTATTCTGGCGGCTAATATGGTGGATCTGTTGCCCAATGCCACCACGATTCCGTTCACTTGGCTGATGGCGGGGGCGCTGCTGGGCGAGGCAGAGCGGATGCATCACGCGCGTTTGGCAAACCGGCGCAGTCAGTTGCGGGCGGGTTTGCACGGCGGCGCGCCCAAGCGCACGGTGATCTGATGCGCCGCGCGGTGGATATTGGCGTTTTTGCGCATAACGAAGCCGAGGGCATCGCCGCGATGGTAGCGCGGTTGCTGGCGCAAGATATTTTGGCGGACGCTGGTATTTCGGCGCGGCTGCTGATCTTGGCGAATGGCTGTTCAGATGACACTGTGGCACTGGCCAGAACTGCGGGGGCCGAGGTGGTTGATCTGCCCGAAGGCGGGAAATCGGGCACATGGAATCGCTTTGTGCATGACCTGTCGCGGCCCGAGGCAGAGGTTTTGATCTTTGTGGATGCCGATATCGAATTTTGCGACGCGGGCGCTTTGCGGCGGATGGCGCAAGATATCGGCGGGCTTTGGGTGCGCAACAGCCAGCCGGTGAAGGACATCGCGCTGCGACCGCAAGGCTTGTCGGCGCTGGATCGCGTGATTGCGGCGGCGGGTGGCGGTTTGGATGATTGGCAGACCGCGATTTGCGGCCAGCTTTATGCGATGCCCGCCGCAAAGGCGCGGCGGTTTCATCTGCCAATCGGCTTGCCGGTTGAGGATGGCTTTCTGCGCGCCATGGTGCTGACCGATGCTTTGACAGGGCCAGAGGATTTTAGCCGGATCGGCGGGGCGGCGGATGTTTTTCACATTTACGCGTCAGAGCGGACGGTGGCGGCGCTTATCCGGCATCAAACCCGGATCGTGATCGGGTCTGCGATAAATTTCGCCTGTTTTTCCGCGTTGGCGGCGGTGCCAAAAGCGCAGCGCCACGATGAACTGGCGCGTGCGGCGGCCAATGCAGGCTGGCTGGTGCAGGTGATTAAAGCGCAGCTTCCGCGCGCGCCCTTTGGCTTTGTGCCGGGGCATTTTCTGACCAAACGGCTGCTGCGCGCCCTTGCCACCCCGCGCGCGACGCTGCGGCCGAAGCGGCTGGCGATCACGGTTTTGGGCTTTGGCTTTGATCTGATTGTTTATCTGCGTGCACAGATTGCTATGTTGCGCGGCACTGGGGCGGGTTTTTGGTAGGCCGCGCGCCTTATTCGACGCGGTTTGATGGCGGCATTGTGTCAGCCTTGCGGCATTGTTGCTGCCGCGTGCAATATACAATTGGATAGGGTCTCGGGGTAGGAGATCGACCGGATTTGCGTTAAAATGCACGGGCTTCTGTCTTGGTATTTGCCCAGAGTCGGGTAGGAAGATTTTACTTATGAGTGATGGTCGTGATTTTTCCGTGGTGGGTGACAGCGATATTGCCGTGATCGGCATGGCGGCGCATTTGCCGGGGGCGGCGGATATTGCGGCCTATTGGGCGAACCTTGCGGCGGGGGTGGAATCGATCCGCGTGCTTGGCGAGGCCGAGTTGCTGGAAGCGGGCGAAAGCCCGGCCAAGATGCGCAAAGCCAACTATGTGCCCGCCGCTGCAGTGCTGGACGGGTTCGACCAATTTGATGCCGAGTTTTTCGGATTTTCACCGAAAGAGGCGGCGATTCTTGATCCGCAGCATCGGCAGTTTCTGGAAGTGGCGTGGGAGGCGTTGGAAAACGCCGGCCATCCGCCGGAACACTTCAACGGTGCGATCGGGGTCTATGCCGGCTGCGGCATGGGCAGCTATTTCTATTTCAACCTGTGTTCCAACCGCGATCTGGTGGATCAGACTGGCATGTTTTTGTTGCGCCATACCGGCAACGACAAGGATTTTCTGGCCACGCGCGTATCGCATATCTTTGATCTGAAAGGCCCGTCGATCAACCTGCAGACCGCCTGTTCGACGTCTTTGGTGGCGGTGCATTTTGCGACGCAGGCGCTGTTGAACGGCGAATGTGATATGGCGCTGGCGGGTGGCGTAACCATCGAACTGCCGCAGGCGCGGGGCTATTTATACACCGAAGGCGAAATTCTGTCGCCCGACGGGCATTGCCACGCCTTTGACCACCGCGCGCAGGGCACGGTGTTTGGGTCGGGTGCGGGGGCGGTGGTGTTGCGGCGCGCCAAGGATGCGCTGCGCGATGGCGATCATATCTGGGCGATCCTGAAAGGGTCGGCGGTGAACAATGATGGCGCGGCGAAGGCCGGGTATCTTGCGCCTTCGGTGGACGGACAAGCGCGCTGTATTGCCGAAGCGCAGGCGGTGGCGGGCATTTCGGCGGATACGGTGCAGTATGTCGAATGTCACGGCACCGGCACCTATTTGGGCGACCCGATTGAAGTGGCGGCGCTGACAGCGGCATTTCGGGAAACCACCGATGCGGTGGCAAGCTGCAAGATCGGGTCGGTCAAGACCAACATCGGGCATCTGGATACGGCGGCGGGGGTTGCCAGCCTGATCAAGGTGGCGCTGGCGCTGCATCACCGGCAATTGCCGCCGAGCTTGGGGTATGAGGCGCCAAACCCCGCGATTGATTTCGAAACCAGCCCGTTCACGGTGAACGACCGTCTGAGCGATTGGATTGCGGATGGGCCGCGCCGCGCCGGGGTAAACTCGCTTGGCGTCGGCGGCACCAATGCGCATGTGGTGTTGCAAGAAGCCCCGCCGCGCCCTGCGGCCGAGCCAAGCCTGTGGCCGTTTCAGCCGCTGGTGCTTTCTGCCAAGTCGCGCGGGGCGTTGGACGATGGCACACGGCGGCTTGCCACGCATCTGCGCAGCCACCCCGAGCAAGATCTGGCGGATGTGGCATTTACGCTGAAAGAAGGTCGGCGGGCGTTTGAAAAGCGGCGGGTGTTGGTGGCGCACAGCCATGACGAAGCCGCCAGTCTGTTGGAAGGTGGTGATCCGCGCCGGGTGTTCAGCCACGACTATTTGGGCGAAAACCCGGATGTGGTGTTCATGTTCCCCGGCGGTGGCGCGCAATATGCCGGTATGGCGCGCGATCTTTACGCCACCGAACCGGTGTTTGCCGATTGGATGGACAAAGGGCTGTCGGTTTTGCAGCCCAAACTGGATTATGACATTCGCGCGCTTTGGCTGCCCGAACCGGGGCAAGAGGCTGCGGCGCAAGAGCGGTTGAAGCGGCCATCGGTGCAATTGCCGCTGATCATGATCACCGAATATGCGTTGGCGCAGCTTTACATGTCTTGGGGGGTGCGGCCAGCGGCCTTGGTGGGGCATTCGATGGGCGAAAACACCGCCGCCTGTCTGGCCGGGGTGATTGGCTTTGAAGATTGCATCGGCTTGGTGCATCTGCGCGGCAGCTTGTTTGATACTATTGCTGCCGGTGGCATGCTTTCGGTGCCGCTGGCAGAGCCGGAACTGCGGCCCTATCTGGTGGGCGATCTGGATCTGGCGTCGGTTAATGCGCCGGGGTTGTGTGTGGTGTCGGGGCCGGATGCGGCTTTGGTTGTCTTGGCGGCGGTATTGGCCGCAGCCGAGGTGGAAACGCAGCGCATTCAGATCGACATTGCGGCGCATAGCCGGATGCTGGAGCCGATTTTGGCGCAGTTTGGTGCGTTTTTGGCGCAAACGCGGTTAAGTCCGCCGCAACTGCCGATCATTTCCAACCAGACCGGCCTGCCGCTGACAGATGCGCAGGCGACAAGCCCGGACTATTGGGTGCAGCATTTGCGCAATACGGTGAATTTTCAGGCCTGCATGGCGACGCTGATGGCCGAACCGGGGCGGGTTTACCTTGAAATGGGGCCGGGGCGGGCGCTTTCCTCGCTGGCGCAGGCCAATGGGGTGGCGGCGGGGCAAGTGATTGCGGCGCTGCGCCATCCCGATCAGGCGGTGGCTGATGATGCGTGGCATGTGGCCAGCATCGCGCGGTTGTGGGCCTGTGGCGTGCCGGTGGATTGGGAGCCGATTTGGGGCGGCGCGGCTCGCAAGCGGGTGGTGTTGCCGAACTATGCTTTTCAGCGCAAAGCTTATTTCATCGCGCCCGGTCTGGCGACCGAGGTGGCGGCGCAGGCCGTGCCGCAGCGCATTGACGGCATTGCAAACTGGGGCTGGAAGCCACATTGGCGGCCCGCGTCGACGGGTGTGGATTACGACAGCGATTTCGCCGAAGCCGCCAAGCAGACTTGGCTGATTTTCGTTGATGACACCGGGCTTGGGGCAGATTGTGCGGCGCGGTTGCGGCAGGCGGGCCATGCGGTGATGACGGTGCGGGCGGGCGACAGCTTTGGCCGCGATGGCGAGGGTGGTTATAGTCTTGCCGCCGAACGCGGGCGCGAAGGCTATGATCTTTTGATCCGCGATCTGGTGGCGCGCGGCCATGTGCCCAACCGGATTGCGCATTTTTGGCTGGTGACGCGGGGCGAAAGGTTTCGGCCCGGATCAAGCTTTTTCCACCGCAATATTGAACAGGGGTTCTACAGCCTGCTGTTTCTGGCGCAGGCGCTGGCCGAGGAAAATCTGCCACGCCCGTTGCATCTGACGGTGCTGACCAGTGCGGCGGCGCAGGTGAAGGCCGAAGGTTTGGCCTATCCTGAAAAGGCAACGGTGCTTGGTCCGGCGCGGGTTATTCCACGGGAATTGCCGGGGGTGACGGTGGCGACGCTGGACGTTCTGCTGCCGGATGCACCGCGGCGTGGCGTGGCGGAATTGGGCGGGCTGGCCGACGCGGTGATGGAAGAGCTGTTGGCCGAACCGCAGAACACCGTCGCGGCACTGCGGGGCGGTAAACGCTATGAGCTGGGCGTGAAACCCGCCGCTTTGCCTGATGATCAGCTGCAGATGCCGCAGGGTGCGCATGTGCTGATTACGGGCGGGTTTGGCGGCATTGGCCTGACCATAGCCGAAGATTTGATCCGCCGCTTTGGCGCGCGCATCACCCTGATTGCGCGGCGTAATTTTCCGGAACGGCCAACTTGGCCCAACTATCTGGCGAAGCATGACCCGTCAGACCCGATTGCGCGGCGTATTCAGGCGGTGCAGCGGCTAGAGGCGCTGGGCGGCGCGGTATTGGTGCTGGCCGCTGATGTCTGCAATCTGGAAGATATGCGCGCGGCGGTGGCGAAGGCGACGGGGCAGTTTGGTACGATTCACGCGGTGATACACGCTGCGGGCGTTGTGGATGACGGCCCGCTGATGCTGAAAACCCCGGCCGAGGTGGAAGAGGTTTTTGCGCCAAAGCTGCATGGCACGTTGATCCTGGACCGGCTGTTTCCCGATGGTGCGGTGGCTTTGATGGTGCTGTTTTCGTCAACCTCGACGCTGACGGGCCCGGCGGGGCAGATCGACTATGTTGCGGCGAATGAATATTTGAATGCTTTCGCCAAGGCGCGGGCGGGCGGCAAGACCCGCGTTGTCGCGCTGAATTGGGGGATCTGGACCGGGGTTGGCATGGCGGCAGAGGCGCTTGCCGATCGCGCTGGCGCGCCGCCTGCGCCAAGGTTGCCGATTGCAGCACCTATGTTGGACGAGGCCAGCTTTGACGCGCAGGGCAACCGGATGTTCACCGCGCACTATGGCGTGGATCGTTGGGTGCTTGACGGGCATCGCACGGCGGCGGGGCAGGCGTTGGTGCCCGGCACGGGTTACATTGAAATCGTGGCCGAAGCTTTGCGGGCGCAGGGCGAGGCCACGGCGTTCGAACTGCGCGACCTGTATTTCCTGCGCCCCTTGGCGGTGGCCGACGCGGAAAGCCGGGCGATCCGCGCGCGGCTGATCCGGTCTGACGAAGGCTATGGCTTTGATCTGCGCTCTGCCGTGCCGGCGAATGGCCGGGTGGGGTGGCAGTTGCACGCGCAGGCGCGTGTGGTGCCGATGGGGCAGGTGGCGGCGCAGATCGACGTGGCTTTGATTGCGGCACGGTTGCCTGCGCCTGAATTGGGCGAGGGGCTGCGCAGCCCGCAGGAACAGCATTTGGCGTTTGGGCCGCGTTGGCGGGTGCTGCGGTCACGCAGCCTTGCGGGCAACGAGGGGCTGGCGCGGCTGACGCTGCCCGCTGCCTTTGTCAGTGAAACTCAAGATTGGCTGCTGCATCCGGCGCTGCTGGATTTTGCCACTGGTTGGGCGATGGGGCTGATTGCGGGGTATCGGCCCGATCATCTTTGGGTGCCGGTGTCTTATGCCCGGATCGCGGTGCTGCGGCCGCTGCCTGCGGATGTTGTATCGTGGGTGCGCAATACCGGTCAGAACCGCGCAGGCGATGGATCGGCACAGTTTGACATTACGCTGGCAACGCCGGATGGCGCGGTTTGTGTTGAAATAGAAGGCTTTACCATGCATCGGCTGGAGGGGCAGCTAAGCTTTGGTGCCCCCGATTTGCGCGGGTTGGACTTTGACGCAGGCGCAGTGGCAAAGCCGACATCGCCCGCAGAAGAGCGGCTTTTGCAGGCCTTTGCCTTGGGCATTACGCCCGCCGAAGGCGCCGAAGCCTTTAGTCGGGCTGTGGCGCAGGGGGCGGGGCAGATTATTGTGTCGTCCTTGGATTTGCCCGCGTTGATCCGGCAGACCGCTGCGGCAGAGGCGGCGAAGGTGGAAGGCAAATCCTTCGACCGTCCCGATCTGGACACCGCTTATGTGGCGCCGCGCAACGATGTTGAACGCAGTCTGGTTGGCTTTTGGCAGGAATTGCTGGGCGTGGCGCAGGTGGGGGTCGAAGACAGCTTCTTTGATCTGGGCGGCCACAGTCTGATTGCGGTGCGGCTGTTTGCGATGGTGAAAAAGGCGTATCGCGTTGATTTCCCGATCTCTGTCCTGTTCGAAGCGCCGACGATTGCGCGCTGTGCGGCGTTGATCACCGACCAGATCGGCGCGGTGGATGCGCCGGTGAAACTGGCGGCGCCGTTGCGCCGGTTTACGCATCTGGTGCCGATGCATCAGGGCGAAGGCGGGGCAAGGCGGCCGTTCTTTCTGGTTGCCGGGATGTTTGGCAACGTGCTGAACCTGCGCCATCTGGCGCAGTTGTTGGGCGGGGACCGGCCGTTTTACGGCTTGCAGGCGCGGGGGCTTTATGGCGACGCGGCGCCGCACCAAACCCTGCCAGCGGCGGCGGCGGATTATATTGCCGAGTTGCGGCAGGTGCAGCCGCACGGCCCCTATGTGTTGGGGGGCTTTTCGGGTGGCGGTTTGACAGCGTGGGAAATGGCGCAGCAGTTGGAAGCGGCGGGCGAAGTGGTGCAGCTTTTGGTGCTGTTAGACACGCCGCTGCCGCTGCGCCCATCGCTAAGCCGTGCTGACAAGGCGTTGATCAAGCTGGCAGAATTGCGCGCCAAAGGGCCGCGCTATGTGGCCGAATGGGCGCGAAACCGCTGGGCATGGGAGCGGGCAAAGCGCGAGCAACCGGCCGAAGTGGCAACCGCCACGCAGTTTCACAATGCAGCCATTGAGGCGGCCTTTCGCGCGGCGCTGCCCGGCTATGATCTGCCAAAGCGGCATGGCCAAACCGTGCTGTTCCGCCCACCGCTTGACCGGCATTGGCAGGTTTCGGCTGGCAACTGGGTGTCGCGCGCCAAGGAATATGTCTTTGCCGACAATGACCTGACCCGCTTTGCGCCTGCCTTAGAGGTGGTTGAAGTGCCCGGCGACCATGACAGCATGGTGCTGGAGCCGAATGTGCGGGTGCTTGCGGCGCGGTTGCGGGCGGCGTTGGCCAAGGCCGAAGCCAGCCCGCCACATGTTGCTGCTTTGGCGGCGGAATAGGTATGGCGCGTTTGCTGACTGTGATCTTGAACTGGCGCAGTGCCGAAATGACCTTGCGCGCGGCTGAAGCGGCACTGCGGGCGTTGGAAGGCATCGACGGGGCGCTGGTGATCGTTGACAACAATTCGGGCGATGGGTCGTTCGAGGTGATGTCGGAAGTGGTTGCGGCGCGGGGGTGGGACAAGGGCGCGCAAGCCGTGCGGGTGCTGCAATCGGGGCGCAATGGCGGCTTTGGCGCGGGCAATAATTTTGGCATCCGGGCCGGGTTGCCGGATGGTAGCAAGCCGGACTTTGTTTACATTCTGAACTCTGACGCTTTTCCAGAACCGGCGGCGATTCAGGCGCTGTTGCGGCATTTGCAGCAGCATCCGGCGACCGGCTTTGCGGGCAGTTTCATCTATGGCGATGATGGTGCGCCGCATCGCACTGCGTTTCGGTTTCCGTCGGCTGCGGGCGAGTTTGAGGCGCAGATCCGCTTTGGTCCGGTCAGCCGTTTGCTGGCCGACAGCATTGTGGCGCGACCGATTCCGCAGGCGACGGGCCGGGTGGATTGGTTGGCCGGTGCCAGCCTGATGATGCGGCAAGCGGTGTTGGACCAGATCGGGTTGTTTGACGAGACGTTCTTTTTGTATTTCGAAGAAACCGACCTGTGCCGCCGGGCGGCCTTGGCGGGGTGGCCCACCGATTATGTGGTGGAAAGCCGGGTGATGCATATCGGGTCGGCGTCAACCGGGATGCGCGATTGGCGGCGTATTCCGCAGTTCTGGCTGGACAGCCGGTTGCATTATTTTGTGAAAAATCATGGTCGTGGCTA
>JAHEDL010000595.1 GCA_024641255.1 Pseudorhodobacter sp. | reverse complement strand
GCGACCGCAATCAGCACCTGATCAAGCAGATGTTCCGCCGTTAGTCCCGGCCCGAAGGGCGCGCGGCCAAGGCGCACGGCAAGGTCGACGGCATCTGTCTGGAAATTTGCAACGCGATCACTGGCAACGATCCGCAAATCAATAAGCGGATAGGCTTCTGTGAAGTCGGTCAGGCGGGGGATCAGCCATTTTGTTGCAAAGGTCGGAGTCACGCTGATCGTCAGATGCGCGGGTTCGGGGCGCAGAACGTCGGTTGCCTCGGCGATCAGATCAAAAGCCTTGCGGATATTCGTAACATAGCCGCGCCCCGCTTCGGTCAGGAACAGGCTGCGCGACCGGCGGTGAAACAGGTGCAACCCCAGTTGCGCTTCAAGGTTTCTGACCTGTTGCGCCACGGCGCCTTGGGTTACGCCCAGTTCCTCAGCGGCAAGGCGGAAGTTCAGGTGCCGCGACGCCACTTCAAAGGCGCGCAGTCCGTTCAGCGAGGGCAGTCGGGCAAGGTCTTTGGACATGAGTAGTTTTTCTACTGGATGATGACAGGTATCATGGTTCGTGCCGCACCCGTCAATGCTGTAGTTTCACTCTATATTATGCCTCTGGCCCAAGCTGGACGGCGTAGAAAACGGATGGAGACCAGAAATGTCTGTAGAAAAAGTAGCGATCATCACCGCGGGCGGCAGCGGCATGGGCGCGGCCTCGGCTCGCAGGTTGGCTGCGGATGGCTACAAGGTGGCGATCCTGTCCTCGTCGGGCAAGGGCGAGGCATTGGCGGTTGAACTAGGCGGCATCGGCGTAACCGGGTCGAACCTGAACACCGACGATGTGGCGCGACTGGTCGATGCCACGGTGGAGAAATGGGGGCGCATCGACGTTCTGGTGAACAGCGCAGGCCACGGCCCGCGCAAGCAGATCCTTGATCTGACCGATGCCGACTGGCAGGCGGGGATGGATGTGTATTTTCTGTCCGCCGTGCGCCCGATCCGGCTGGTCACACCGCATATGCAGGCGCAGAAGGGTGGGTCGATCATCAATATCTCGACCGCTTGGGCGTTCGAGCCTTCGGCGATGTTTCCAACCTCGGCGGTGGCGCGGGCAGGTTTTGCCGCTTTTACCAAGATTTACGCCGACACCTATGCGCCAGATAATATCCGCATCAACAACGTCCTGCCCGGCTGGATCGACAGCCTGCCTGCCACAGATGAACGCCGCCAGTCGGTGCCGATGGGTCGCTATGGCCGGTCCGACGAAATCGCGGCGACGGTGGCTTTCCTTTCCTCCGAGGGGGCTGGGTACATCACCGGCCAGAACCTGCGCGTCGACGGCGGCATCACGCGGTCGGTGTGATGCCCTGGCCCAAACCATAGCGGCCCCGGCCGGACAAGCGGGGCCGCATGGCCCTTGACGCGCAGGCGCGGCCTTATCAGGCTTCGCGCCTGCCACCCACCGACCGGAACTGCCGCATGAATGTCTTGATTGTCTTCGACCATCCCCGCCGTGATGGCTTCTGTGGCGCGGTTCTTGACAGTTTTGTCCAAGGTTTGCAGGCGGCAGGACGTCGAACCGAGATCGCCGATCTGCGCGCCGAAGGCTTCGACCCGCGCCTTGATCCCGAAGACGAGCCCGACTGGAACGACCCCCGCAAAGTCTACAGCCCCGCCGTTCTGGCCGAACAGGCCCGCATCGCCCGCAACGATGCCCTAGCTTTCGTCTTTCCGGTCTGGTGGTGGTCGCTGCCCGCCACCACCAAGGGCTGGATCGACCGCGTGTGGAACCACGGCTGGGCGTATGGCGACCGCAAACTGCCCCATCGCAAGGCGCTGTTTCTGGGCGTCGCCGCCAGTGATGCCGACCACTACCCCAAACGCGGCTATGACAGCGCGATGCAGACACAACTGGTCACCGGCATCACACAATACTGTGGCATCGCCGATAGCCGTCAGGAGCTTTTGCACGGCGCGCTTGGGGATGAAGGGGATCGCCTTGCGCTTCTAAAACGGGCACAAGACTTGGGACATTCATTCTAAGGAGACAGCCATGGCAGGCTATTGGATCGTGAAGGCCGGACCGGTCAGAGATACCGAAGCGCAGAAGGCCTATATCGAACTTTACAGCCTTGTGGCGCAGCGCTACGGGGCCGAGATTATCGCGGGCCGGGGCCGCATCGAAACGGTCGAAGGCGCCGATTCTCCGCGTCAGTTCATCATCCGCTTCGACAGCTTTGAAACCGCGCAGGCCGCCTACCGCGACCCCGATTATCAGGCATCACTTGCCTTTGCCGCGCGCATGTCAGACCGGGAGTTATCTATCGTTGAAGGCAATTGAGTCTGGCAG
>JAHEDL010000588.1 GCA_024641255.1 Pseudorhodobacter sp. | reverse complement strand
CCCCGTCGCCAGTTTGGCGGTCAGGAAATCGGCATCGCCGCTGGCCATGCCGGCATAGGCGGCCTTTGCCATCTGCGCCCACATCAGACCAAGGCAGGTGTGCCCCATCATCAGCATGAAATCATAAGACCCCGCCAGCGCCGCGTTGGGGTTTTTCATTGCGTTTTGCATGAAGAACATCGCCGCCGCCTGCACATCTTTTGACGCCTTTTTCAGCGGGTCAAGGAAGTCGGTTTTCAGCGCCGCATCGGCTTCGTTTTCCTTGATGAAGGTTTTCACCAGATCGAAAAACGCCATCACATGTTTGCCGCCGTCTTGCGCCAATTTGCGGCCGACCAGATCCAGCGCCTGCACGCCATTCGCGCCTTCGTAAATTTGCGCGATACGGGCGTCGCGGACAAATTGGCTGACGCCATTGTCTTCGATATAGCCGTGCCCGCCCCAGACCTGTTGCGCCTGCACCGCCATGTCAAAGCCGCGGTCGGTCTGAAAGCCTTTCAGCACCGGGATCAGCAGTGACACCAACCCTTCGGCGGCGTCATCGCCGCTGCGTACTGACCGGTCGATCAGGCTGGCGGCCCAGAAGGTAAAGGCCCGCGCGCCTTCGACGAAAGATTTCTGATCCATCAGGCTGCGGCGAATGTCGGGATGCACGATCAGCGGGTCGGCGGGGCCGCTTGGGTTTTTCGCGCCGGTCACGTCGCGGCCTTGCAGGCGGTCGCGGGCATAGCTGCGGGCGTTTTGATAGGCGGCTTCGGCCACGGCATAGCCTTGCAGGCCGACCCCCAGACGGGCTTCGTTCATCATGGTGAACATCGCCTTCATGCCCTTGTGCAGATCGCCCAGAAGCCAGCCGGTGGCGCCGTCATAGTTCATCACGCAGGTGGCATTGCCGTGGATGCCCATCTTTTCTTCGACCTTGCCCACCGTCACCGCGTTGCGCGCGCCAAGGCTGCCTCCCTCGTTCACCAGAAATTTCGGCACGATGAACAGCGAAATGCCCTTTGTGCCTTCGCCGCCGCCGGGTGCCTTGGCCAGCACCAGATGGATGATGTTTTCGGCCAGATCATGTTCCCCGGCCGAGATGAAAATCTTGGTGCCGGTGATCTTGTAGCTGCCATCGGCCTGCGGTTCGGCCCGCGTCCGCATCAGCCCCAGATCGGTGCCGCAATGCGGTTCGGTCAGGTTCATCGTGCCGGTCCAGTCGCAGGCGACCAGCTTCGGCAGATAGGTGGCTTTCTGTTCGGCGCTGCCATGGGTGCGAATGGCGGAATAGGCGCCGTGGGTCAGGCCCTGATACATGTTAAAGGCCATGTTGGCCGAAACGAAAATTTCGCCCACGGCGGTGCCCATCAGATGCGGCAGGCCTTGGCCGCCAAAGGCCGGGTCACAATCCAGCGCCGTCCAGCCGCCGGTTTTCATCGTTTCAAACGCCGCTTTGAACCCCGGCGGCGTGCGCACCACGCCGTTTTCCAACACGCAGCCCACCTTGTCGCCCACCGCGTTCAGCGGCGCCAGCACATCGGTTGCCACCTTGCCCGCCTCTGTCAGCACGGCGGCGGTAAAGCTTTCGTCCAGATCGGCGTAGCCCGCCACATCCGATTTTGTCACCTTGAGCACGTCATGCAGCAGGAATTGCATGTCTTTCACGGGGGCGGTGTAGCTGGTCATCGCGGGTGTCCTATTCGGCAGCGGCACGAAAGGCGGCCAAAGTGGCCTGACCTTCGCGCAATTCGGTTTCCAATTCGGTGATGGCAATCGTCAGCTCGTCGCGCTGCGCCTTCATCTGCGCCAAGCGATCCAGGCCAAGCTGATAGGTGCGGCTAAGTTGCGCCTCGTTAGAGCCGTCTCTGTTATACATATCAAGCAGTTGTCGAATATCTTCCAAGCTGAAACCAAAGCGTTTGCCGCGCAGGATCAGTTGCAACCGCGCGCGGTCTTGTTTGGTGAACAGCCGCTTGGCCCCCTGCCTGATCGGCGAAAGCAGTTCTTTCGCCTCATAAAACCGCAAGGTGCGCGGGGTTACCGCGTAGGTGTCGCACATTTCGCGGATGGTCAGCGTGTCAGTCTGGGTCATGGCGCTCTCGCGGTGAATACACCGGATAGGTGGGGTGTTTTCCCGACCATAGTAGAGTGCTTTACGTTAACGTAATGTAACGTCACGTCAGAACGCGCGGTGACGTTATGTCACCGGCACTATCCCAGTTTGGCGATTTCGGCGGCGGCAGTGTCGCGCAGGGCGCGCAGGTCTTGGATGGAGGCCGCAAGTTCCTGTTACTGCCGGGTTAGATCGGCAAGCTGGCGGTCGGCCATGGTCAGCCAGTGTTCAAGCTGCGGC
>JAHEDL010000587.1 GCA_024641255.1 Pseudorhodobacter sp. | reverse complement strand
CACATCACCCACCGCATAGACCCTGCGATTGCTGCTGCGCAGATTTGGCCCCACCCGCACGCCTTTTTTGGTTGTGGCAACGCCTGCCGCCGCCAGATCCAGCCGATCAAGCGCCGGAACCCGGCCTGCCGCCAGCAACAGATGCGATCCGGTCAGGGTTGCGCCATCGGCCAGCACCGCTTCCACACCTTGCGGCACGGCGCGAAAACGCACCGCGTCGTTGCCTTCCAGCACGGTCACGCCTTCGGCCCGCAGCGCGGCCACAACCACCGCCGCGGCCTCGGGGTCGTCGCGGCCAAGCGCGCGGCTGCGGGCGATCACCGTCACCACCGACCCCAAGCGGCAATGCGCCTGCGCCATTTCCAAGGCAATCGGGCCGCCGCCCAGAATCAACAGATGCGCCGGACGGTCGGTTTGCGCGAACAGGGTTTCGTTGGTCAGGTAAGGCACCGTCTCCAAGCCCGGCACCGGCGGGATAAACGGATGCGACCCGGTGGCGATGACAAAGCGGCGGGCGCGGATGCGTTTGCCGCCAGCCTCGACCTCCCGCGGAGAAACAAAGCGGGCATAGGCCCGAATCACCTGAACACCAAAGCCTTCAAACCGCTTTTGGCTGTCCATCGGGGCGATTTTGGCGATGGTGGCGGCGACATGGGCTTTAACAGCCGCAAAGTCGATCTGCGGATCGACCGCCGCGATACCGGGCAAGGGGTGGCGCAGCGCCTGCGCCGATTTTGCCGCCGCCAGCAACGCCTTGGACGGCACGCAGCCGAAGTTCAGACAATCGCCGCCCATCGCGCCGCCTTCGATCAGCACAACCCGCGCGCCCATCTGCGCCGCCCCCGCCGCAACCGAAAGGCCGCCCGACCCTGCGCCGATGACACAAAGATCTGTGCTGATCAGGTCCATCTAGGCGCCTTTCCGAAACAGTTTCAGCAAGATTGGCAGCGCCGCAAGAACGGTCAGCCCCAGCAGCGGCAGCAAGATCTGCGGGGTAAAGAGGATGCCAAGGTCGGGGGTTTCGCCGCGGGCAAACACCGCCCCCAGACCCACACCGACCCCGGTTAGCACCAAAGCACCGGGGATGATGCCGACCAGCGTGGTGACGGCGAAAGGCACCAGCCTGATGCCCAGAAACGCCGGAATAAGGTTGGCCAGAAAAAACGGCACGGCGGGCATAATCCGCAGCAACAGTAGTGCCGACCACTGGTTTTCTTGCAAGGCCACTTTCACCCGCCCGGCCGCACCGCTGTTCATCCGCGCCGCAACATCGGCGCCAAAGCCAGCCCGCGCCGCCAGAAACACCGTAATCGCGCCCGACGTTGCGCCGACAAGATTGTAAAGCGTGCCCGGAAACATCCCGAACAGGAAGCCACCCGTCAGCGTGGCGATGGTGGCACCGGGCAGGCTGAAGGCGACAATGACAAAGTAGGCGGCCACAAAACCCAGACTGGCCTGGACGAAATGCGCATCGCGATATGCCAGCAAGGCGGCGCGATGCTGCGCCAGTGCCTCGAAGCTGATCTTGTCGCGCAAGAAAATCGCGCCCGCCACCGCGGTGGCAAGAATCAGCAGAAACGGCAGTTTGCGAAAAGCTCGGGTCATAGCAGTCCTTTGTTGCGGCCAAGATGGGCCGGAACCGACGCAAAGCGCCAGCCTTCTCACACGCGCTTGATCATCCGCGCGGTTTGCGGCATCAATTTGCGATGCCTTGAAACATTTCAGACCTGCCAGCTGCGGCAAGATCGGGAAATGTTGCAGAAATCTGACAGCTATCATGCACTGGGCGCGTTGACTTACCGACAATCCCCCCCTAAAGGACGGGCTTCAAGTTTACGACTTCGAATCCGCTTGGGTTCGAGGCACCCGTCTGATGGAGACCGCGATGAAGCGCACTTTTCAACCTTCGAACCTGGTTCGCGCACGCCGTCACGGCTTCCGCGCTCGTATGGCAACCAAAGGCGGCCGTCTTGTGCTGGCTGCGCGCCGCGCCAAGGGCCGCAAGAAGCTGTCGGCCTGATCTCTGACTGATCCTGCGGGATCGGAAGCATGAGTGACGAAATGACACCGCCGAAGGTATCGGACATTGGCGCAAGCGCCGAAGCGTCCGAAACGCCCTCGGCGGTTTCTGTTTGCCTTGAAGGTTTGAAACAGCGTGCAGATTTTCTGCGGGCTGCGCAGGGCCGTCGGCAAGGCACCGGCAGCTTTATGGTGCAGGGTCGCGCCCGCGATGATGCCAGCCCCGTGGTGCGGGTGGGCTTCACCGCATCGAAAAAGATCGGCAATGCCGTGGCGCGCAACCGGGCAAAACGCCGCCTGCGCGCCTTGGCCCGCGAGGCGCTGCC
>JAHEDL010000582.1 GCA_024641255.1 Pseudorhodobacter sp. | reverse complement strand
TGTCGGTGGCTTCCATGATTTCGCGCAGCTTGTGGGTGATCAGGATCACCGTCTTGCCCTGATCTTTCAGCCCGTTCAGAATGCGGAACAAATGGTCGGCCTCGTCCGGGGTCAGCACGCCGGTCGGTTCGTCCAGAATCAGAATATCGGCTTGGCGATACAGCGCCTTGAGGATTTCGACCCGCTGCTGATGGCCAACCGACAGGTCTTCGATCAAGGCGTCGGGGTTCACGTCAAGTTCGTATTCGCGCGACAAATCCGCCAGCACGCGGCGGGCCTTGCTTAGGCTGGTGTTCAGCATCGGGCCGTCTTCGGCACCAAGGATGACGTTTTCCAGCACGGTAAAATTCTGCACCAGCTTGAAATGCTGGAAGACCATGCCGATGCCGGCGCGAATGGCGCTCTGGCTGTCGGGGATAGGGGTCAGTTTGCCGTTGATGAAAATCTCGCCCGCGTCGGCTTTGTAAAAGCCATACAGGATCGACATCAGCGTGGATTTCCCCGCGCCGTTTTCACCGATGATGCCGTGAATGGTGCCACGCGGCACCTTGATGTTGATGTCCTTGTTCGCCTGCACCGGGCCAAAGGCCTTGGAAATGCCTTTCAATTCGATGGCATAGGGCGAAGTGGGGGCGGCAGTTGCCTGCCGCCCCCCATTTATCGCCTTAGCCATCAGAACGAAGCCGCCGGGCAGGTGTTGTCTGCCATGTAGTCATGCACAACCAGCTCGCCCGATTTGATCTTTTCGGCAGCCGCATCGACAGCCGCTTTCATTTCCGGGGTCACCAGTTTGGCGTTGTTGTCATCCATCGCATAGCCAACGCCTTCGGCCTTCAGATCCAGCACTTGCACGCCGGGGGTCAGGTTTTCACCTTCTTTGAACGCGTTATACACGGCCACGTCGACGCGCTTGACCATCGAGGTCAGCACTTGGCCGGGGTGCAGGTAGTTCTGGTTGCTGTCAACGCCGATCGACAGGATGCCTTCGTCGGCTGCGGTTTGCAGCACGCCCACGCCAGTGCCGCCAGCGGCCGCGAACACCACGTCAGCGCCTTGGGCTTTTTGCGCCTTGGTCAGTTCGGCGCCCTTCACCGGGTCGTTCCATGCGGCCGGGGTGGTGCCGGTCATGTTCAGGATCACGGTCGCATCCGGCTTCACAGCCTTGACGCCCTGCGCATAGCCGCAGCCAAAGCGACGGATCAGCGGAATATCCATGCCGCCGATGAAGCCAACGGTGTTGGTTTTCGATGCCAGACCCGCCATCATGCCGACAAGGTACGACCCTTGATCTTCGGTGAACACCACCGACTGCACGTTCGGCTGATCAACCACCATGTCGATGATGCCGAACTTGGTGTCCGGGTAATCGGGGGCCACGGTGTTCAGCACGTCACCAAAGGCAAAGCCGGTCATGATGATCGGGTTGGCGCCTTCTTCGGCCAAGCTGCGCAGAGCTTGTTCGCGCTGGGCTTCCGATTGCATTTCCAGCTGCTTGTAGGTGCCGCCGGTTTCCTTGGCCCATTTTTCAGCGCCACCGAAAGCGGCTTCGTTGAACGATTTGTCGAACTTGCCGCCAAGGTCGAAAATGATCGCGGGTTCTGCAGCGGCGATACCAGCGGTCAGCGCCAGCGTCGCGGCAGCACCCAACAGGTGTTTCATCAGGGTCATGATAGTCTCCCGGTTACGTTGTGTCGTATTCTTGTCCCGCCCTGTCCCATAGCCAAGCGGCCAGTCGCGGGCGGATCGTAGGCGATTTAGGACAGTGCTTTGCCAGAGGGTCAACAGGAATCTGACAGGCCGTAGCGGCGCTTTGATCTGGCGATAAAAAACAGATCAGATGGTCAGATATTGGTATGCAATTGGTTATTAAGTTGCGCGAACCAAGATGATAGCATCGACGCGCCCGCCGTCGGGCGTCTGATAGTAGCGCGCACGTTTGCCTTGCGGCACAAACCCCTTACGGGCGTAAAGTCGCTGCGCAGTCGGGTTTTGCTCTGACACTTCCAGAAACGCTGATTCGGCCCCGCGCGCGGCGGATTCGGTCAAAAACCGGTCTACCAATTGGCCGCCAACTCCGGCCTGACGCGCTGCGGGCGCAACGGCCAGCGTCAGCAATTCAGCCTCTCCTGCGACGCAGCGGCCAATCAAGAAGCCCTGTGCCGCAGTCAGCAAAAACGCGAACGGGCTGTCCAGCGTGTCGGCAATATCCTTGGCCGACCATGGCCGCGGCGTAGTGAAGCAGGCGGCATGAATCGCCGCCATTTGGTCGGGCGACAAATCGGCAGACGGCACATCGGCGGCGGTCATGCGCCGACCGGATCGGGCAGAATGGTCGGCGGCGGGTCTGA
>JAHEDL010000576.1 GCA_024641255.1 Pseudorhodobacter sp. | reverse complement strand
ATGCCTATTTCCCCGACAAACGCCTGCTGTTCATGGAAATCGCCAGCGCCGAATGCCGCCGTCAGGCCGACGAGGCCGAACAGCGCATCGACCCCAATGCCCCCATCGCGCAAGTTCTGCGCCTTGCGGCAGAAAAGATCACTGCCTTCATGTGCAGCGAATTTGGCCAACGCATGTATCGAATTGCCGTGGCAGAGTCGGAAAGCTTCCCGGCTTTGGCGCATGAGTTTTATCACTCCGGCCCAAAGCTGGTGCAGGACCGCATCGCTGATGCCCTGCGCAGCGCGGTTGAGCGTAAAGAGCTTGTGATCGACGACATTCCGTTCGCCGCCGCGCAGTTCGCGCAGCTTTGCAAGGCCGACCTACACGACCGCCTGATCTTCTCGGCTGCCCCCTGCTGCACCCCAAGCGATGCCGCCAAAGTGGTCGACGGCGCAGTGCGAATGTTCATGGCCCGCTACGGCGCACAGCCCTAAGGACCAACCCAAAGCACAACGGTTGCGGCCTTGGCGCCCTCAAGTCGATACAAATCCTGCCTGCTCTGCAAATAGCTCCGCCATGTTGCTTTGCCGGTTTGTTGCGCCACCGTTGCCCCTTTCATGGCATTTCCCAGTTGAACCATACTTAACTTGGCGGGTTTCAACATCTTACGCAGCCGACGGTCCAAAGCGGATAGCGCTTTTGCGGGTGTCGGTCGCACAGGCGGCGGTGCCTCGGCAGGCGCGGGTTCTGCCGTCTTACGCACACGCAACACAGCAAAACCGCCGCCAAGCAAAAACTGCACAAGCGGTTCAAAGTCGCGATCATCCGATGCTATTACAAAGCAATGAGCCATACCGCGCTGCGCCATATCCATCGCGGCCACGGTCAAATGCATATCGGCAAGATTCTTTTTGCCAAAGCCCGCGCTGCAATGCAGCATTTGGTAGCTGGCAGACTCGGGCCAGCCGCCCACCTTCTTCACATCACCAAACACACGCCGTATCACCAACTCGCCAAGCGCCGCCGCGCTGGTCTCAAGCCGATTGACCTCGGAATAGGGGAAATTGTCGCCATCGACCAAAACCGCCACGCGGGTCTTGATGGCAAGGCTACGCGCCAAAGGCAAAAGATCCGTCATAGTTGCTACCGCATGAACTCACTCAACCAATAAGTCCTGCAAGAATGCGGCACCAAGACGGCCAAAAAGCTAAAACTTATCGAAAAGTTTCATCCTCTTGGCAAAAATATCCTCGGGGGTGCAGGGGGGCAAAGCCCCGCTGCGAAGGGGGCAGACGGCCCCCTTAGCCGTTTTCGCGCAGCACGCCGCCTGCCAGATACAGCGATCCACAGATCAGCACGCGTGCTTCCGGCGATACCGCCGCAATCGCGGCCAAAGCTTCGGCAACTGACGGTGCTTCAACCGCGTCAATCCCGACAGAACGCGCTGCCTCTGCCGTGACATCGGCAGGAAGCGTGTTCTTTTCACCGGGAATTGAAACCGCATGCAGGCGCGTCACATACGGCGCCAGCGGCTCCATATATCCACGCACATCTTTGGTGTTCAGCATGCCGCAAATCAGATGCGTCTCGCGTTCAGGCATCCGCGCCAAAGTCGCCGCAACCGCCGCCCCACCCGCAGGGTTATGGCCGCCGTCCAACCACAGTTCGACCTGCGGTGCCGACGCCACCAGCGGCCCAAAGCGCAGGCGCTGCATCCGCGCGGGCCACACCGCCTTGGTCACCGCAGCTTCACAAGCCGCAGCGCCCTTGCCCAGCGCCCGCAGCGCAGCAATCGCGGCGCCCGCGTTCTGAATCTGAAACGGCCCCGGCAGGTTCGGCAGCGGCAAGTCCAGCAAGCCGTTTTCATCTTGGTAAATCAGCCGACCGCGCTCTTCCCACGCGCTCCACTGCTGACCATAGGCCAAAACCGGCGCGCCAAGCCGGGCCGCTTTTGCCTCGATCACCTCAAGACCCTCAGGCTCTTGCGGGCCAACAACAACCGGCACCAGCCGCTTCAGGATACCGGCCTTTTCGCCCGCAATCTCTGGCAAGGTTTCGCCAAGATACTGCTGATGGTCGATCGAAACCGGGGTAATCACCGTCAAAACCGGATGATCCACCACATTGGTGGCATCCAGACGGCCACCAAGCCCGACCTCAAGCAAGGTGTAATCCGCCTTCACCCGTGCAAACGCCAGGAACGCGGCGCAGGTGGTGATTTCGAAAAAGGTAATCTCGTCCGGCCCGTTGGCGACAACGCATTCGTCCAAAAGCGCGGTCAGCGCCTCTTCCGAAATCAACTCCCCGGCAAGCCGGATACGTTCGTGAAACCGTGCCAAATGCGGCGAGGTATAGGCATGCACCAGCGC
>JAHEDL010000573.1 GCA_024641255.1 Pseudorhodobacter sp. | reverse complement strand
GGGCGGGTGATTGGCCTGCGCGCCGATATGGATGCGCTGCCGATCCACGAACAAACCGGTGCTGCCTACGCGTCGAAAGTGCCGGGCAAGATGCATGCCTGCGGCCATGACGGGCACACCTCGATGCTGCTGGGGGCTGCGAAATATCTGGCCGAAACCCGCAACTTTGACGGCACAGCGGTGCTGATCTTCCAACCCGCCGAAGAAGGCGGCGGTGGCGGGCGCGAGATGTGCGCCGATGGCATGATGGATCGCTGGGGCATTCAGGAAGTCTATGGCATGCACAATATGCCCGGCATTCCGGTCGGGCATTTCGCCATCCGCCCCGGTGCGATGATGGCGGCGGCGGATCAATTCGAAATCACCGTGACGGGGAAGGGCGGTCATGCCGCAAAGCCGCACGACTGTATCGACACCACCGTCGTTGCCGCCCATATCATCGTGGCGCTGCAAACCATCGCCTCGCGGGGCGTTGATCCGCTGAAACAGGTGGTGGTGTCGGTCTGCACCGTGGCCACCGATTCCACCGCCCATAACGTCATCCCGCAAGTGGTCAAAATGAAGGGCACCGCGCGGACGATGGATTTTGACGTGCAAGACTTCGTCGAACGCCGGGTCAAGGAAATCGCCGAGGGCACCGCTTTGGCCTTGGGCGCCACGGCCGAGGTTACCTATACCCGCGGCTATCCGGTCACCATGAACACCCCCGAAAATACCGTTTACGCCGCCGAGGTGGCACGTGCAGTTTCAGGGCAGGTCGATGCCGATACCGCGCCGCTGATGGGGGCCGAGGATTTCAGCTTCATGCTGCTGGAACGCCCCGGTGCCTATATTTTCGTGGGCAACGGTGACACCGCGATGGTGCACCATCCGGCCTATAATTTTGACGATAATGTCATCCCCTTCGGGTCAAGCTGGTATGCCGGCATGGTCGAAACCCGGATGCCCGCCGCCTGAGGTGTCCGTCAGGTGGACAGCGTAAACCCTTGAATTAAAACAAGGTCTTGCGCTGCGGCGTTCAGCAAAAGTTAACTTTTGCGCCCTGCGCCTGCCGCTTCACATTGGTCCAAATATCCCCGCCGGAGGCATCCGAAACCAGCCACCGGCGGCGCGCTTATTCGGCGGCGATCTTGATCACCGGCTCCATCGTGGCCAGCACATCTGCCGACAGGTGACACTTGATCTGATGGCCCTGCGCCAAATTCTGCACCGGCGGCATCTCGCGGTCACAAAGCCCACCCGGAACGTGGCTTTTCCACCGGCAGCGGGTTTGGAACGGGCAACCGGGCGGCGGGTTCATTGCCGACGGAATATCGCCGTCCAGCACGATGCGCTTGCGGGTGACATGGGTGTCGGCAATCGGCACCGCCGACAACAGCGCCTCGGTGTAGGGGTGATAGGGCGGCTGGAACACCTCTTCGGTGGTGCCGGTTTCCACCACATGGCCCAGATACATCACCAAGACCCGGTCGGCCAAATAGCGCACGATCGACAGGTCATGGCTGATGAACAGCAAGGTGGTCTTGTTTTCGCGCTGAATGTCCATCAGCAGATCGGTGACAGCGGCTTGCACCGACACGTCCAGCGCCGACACCGGCTCGTCGGCCACCACAACCTTGGCGCCACCGGCAAAGGCGCGGGCGATGCCGACGCGCTGCTTTTGCCCGCCCGACAACTGCCGCGGCATGCGTTCGGCAAAGGCGCGCGGCAGTTTCACCAGATCCAGCAGTTCCAGCATCCGTGCGTGACGCTCTTCGTCGGACTTGCCCTGTTTGAAGATTTCCAGCGCCCGGATGATCTGCCGCCCGACGTTCATAGACGGGTTCAGCGTGTCAAACGGGTTCTGGAACACCATCTGCACCGACGACACTGTATCGACGTTGCGCTTTTGAATCGGGGTGGACTGTACGTTTTCGTCAAACAGCATGATGCTGCCCGAGGTCGCGGTTTCCAGCCCCATCAACACCTTGGCGAAGGTGGATTTGCCGCAACCGGATTCGCCGACGATGGCAAGGGTTTCGCCCTCATGCGCCTCGAAAGACAGGGTTTCGTTGGCTTTCACCACCTTTTTGGTGCCGCCGCCAAAGGCGCCGCCCGACACGTTGTAGTATTTCTTCAGATCGTCCATCTTCAGCACAACGCGGCCGATGGGGGTCTTTTCCTTGGCCACGCGTGCGGCCATCGGGGCATTCCAGTCAATCTCGGCCCATTTCACGCAGCGGCTTTCGTGGCGGTCATAGCCCGGCACCGGCGACATCGGCACATCGGCGGCATTGCAGCGCCCGGCCTGAAAATAATCGCAGCGCGGGCCAAAGTTGCAGCCCTTGGGCCGTTCATGCGGCAGCGGGAAGT
>JAHEDL010000568.1 GCA_024641255.1 Pseudorhodobacter sp. | reverse complement strand
CTGCGGGCTGAACTGGAAGCCTCGCTGCGCCGCTTGGGCCGCGATCACGTCGATCTTTTCTACATCCACCGCCGCGAACATGATCGCCCGCTGCCCGAAGTGATCGGCACCCTGTCGCGGCTGATCGAAGAAGGCAAAATCGGCGGCTACGGCCTGTCTGAAATCGCGCCCTACACCCTGCGCGAAGCCCACGCCATCCACCCCTGCCGCGCCGTGCAAAACGAATACTCACTTTGGACACGGCAACCCGAACTCGGCCTGATCCAGGCCTGCAAAGCGCTGGGCGTCGCCTTCGTGCCGTTCTCGCCCCTTGCACGCGGCATGTTCGGAGACACCGCCATCGCGCGGCCTGATGACGGTTTCCGCAGCGCCAATCCGCGCTTCACTGAACCAAACTTCAGCGCCAACACCGCCAAAATCAACGCATTCCGCAGCTTTGCCACCAACCGCGGCTGGTCTACCCCCGCCGCCGCGCTGGCTTGGGTGCTGCACCAAGGCGATCACCTGATCCCGATCCCCGGCACCCGCAGCGCCGCCCACCTTGCCCAATGCGCCCAAGCTGCCAACATCCGCTTCACCGCCGAAGACCGGGCCGAAATCGACCGCATTCTTCCCGTCGGTTGGGCGGCCGGCGACCGCTACGGCGACCACCAACTGCTTGCAATCGAACGCTACTGCTAGCGCCCGCATTGCTCTTTTGAAAATACTCTCGGGGGGTGCATTTGCCCCGCAAATGCAAAGGGGGGCAGACAGCCCCCCTTTCTTGCCCGTCAGGGCTAATGTCTTGCGCGAGCTAGGCGCGCGATTGGATTACGCCTGCGGCTCAGGCGGGGCTAGCCCGCGCTGGCCTCGTCGCGCTCATAGGCTTCGATCACGCGGGCAACCAGCGGGTGGCGCACCACGTCTTTCGAGGTGAAGTAGTTGAACGAAACCCCCTTCACCCCCGCCAAGATCCGCTCGGCATCGGCAAGACCGCTGGCTGTGCCGCGCGGCAGATCGACTTGGGTGCGGTCGCCGGTGATCACCATGCGCGATCCTTCGCCCAGACGGGTCAGGAACATCTTCATCTGCATGGTGGTGGCATTCTGCGCCTCGTCCAGCACCACAAAAGCGTTCGACAGGGTGCGTCCGCGCATGAAGGCCAAAGGCGCGATTTCGATGCGCTTTTCCTCCATCAGCTTTTGCACCTGCTTTGCGGGCAGGAAGTCATTCAGCGCGTCGTAAAGCGGCTGCATATAGGGGTCGATCTTTTCCTTCATGTCGCCGGGCAAAAAGCCCAGCCGCTCGCCGGCCTCGACCGCCGGACGCGACAGGATGATCCGTTCCACCGCGCCCGAAATCAGCATGGTCACCCCGACGGCCACCGCCAGATAGGTCTTGCCGGTGCCTGCCGGGCCGATGCCAAAGCCCAATTCGTGGGTGAACAGGTTGGCGACATAGGCCTTTTGCGCTTCGGTCCGCGCCTCGACATTCTTGCGGCGGGTGCGCAGTTCCATCCCGGCACCGGGGGCGCCGCCCGCAAACATTTCGATCTGTTCGCCGCTGTCTACCCGTAGCGTTTCCGGCATTGGCCGCCCCATGCGCATCGCCCCGTCAATATCGCCGGCCGCCACCGCGCGACCCGATTCCAGCCGCGCATACAGCGACCGCAGCACCGCGGCTGCCTGTTCGCGGGCATCCTTATCGCCAATCACTGCAAGCCGATTGCCCCGGCGCAGCACATGCACCCCCATTTGATGTTCGATCTGCGCCAGATTGCGGTCGAATTCGCCGCACAGGCTGATCAGAAGCCGATTGTCAGGAAATTCAAGGACAGATTCAATGATGTCCTCGGGACGGGTCGGGGGGGTTAGCGCGCTGATGCCCAAAGGGTTCTCCTTGCGGTTCAGGTGACGTCTATATGTAGTGTGCGGCTAAGCTATGGCTCTGGCAAGGACAAGATGCATTCCTTGGTTATCAAAGTGATGACGCGGACGGCGCTGCGCAAGATTTATGCAAAGAAAAAAGCCACGGCGCGCTGCCGTGGCTTTTGAAAAAGTTTTACGCCGCGGGCTTATTTCACGGGTTTGCCCGAGTGGGGCACATAGTCTTTCAGGCCCGGCGATTGCGATTGGTAATCTTTCACCACGGTGCCCGGCGGGAATTGGCTGTCGCAGACCGGCAGACCCGACACCGGGTCAAAGCGACGGCCGGAGTAGCCTTCCAGGCCATCGTCGATGATCCAGCCCTGACAACCGTCGGGGTCATAGGCGATGGCGGCATGGCCTTCTTCCAGAACGCCCGAGTCGCGGCCCGAGTCATGCGCGGTGGCGATCACGGTGTCGGGGCTTTTGACATAGGGCTGAACGCCGTCAACAC
>JAHEDL010000565.1 GCA_024641255.1 Pseudorhodobacter sp. | reverse complement strand
CTGCAAGGCGGTGGCGCGGCCCTGGTTGGGGCTGGGCGTGCCGCCGGCGCGATAGTAGGGCGGATTGGCGATGACATGGTCAAAATCGACGCGCAAGGCGCGCGGCATATCGGCCAGATCACCTTGGTGCACATCCAGCGCGATGGCGTTTTCAACAGCGTTGCGGCGCGCAAGGGCAGCATAGGCGGGCTGTAGTTCCAGCCCCGAAAGCCGCAAGTCTGGCACGCGACTGCCAAGGCAAAACGCCGCCGCGCCAACGCCGCAACCAAGGTCCAACACGCTTTCCCCCGGTTTTGCAGGGCAAGCCGCCGCCAGCAAAACCGGATCAGTGGCGGCACGGTAGCCGTCGCGCGGCTGCCAAAGATGCAGCTTGCCGCACAGAAACGCGTCGTGGGTCAGGTTGTCCATTCACAGGCCATCAGGGATGTCGTTATCGGTCAGAATTGCGCGGGCGCGAAAGTGGTCACGGTCTGCCACCATCAGGCGGCGCGGGAAAAGCCCGATGCCACCTTCTAGCGTGCTCATGTGGACGTCCATCACAAAGCTGTCTATATCCTCGCCCTCAAGCAACACTTGTGCAAAGGCGATCATGGTAGGGTCGGTTGTGCGCAACAGAAGCTTCATGCAAAAGGGTTTAGGCGGGCCTGGGGGCCGGTGTCTAGACCGTAAGGGGTGGGAATGAGCTTGAACGAGGCCGCACAAAAACCGCATGACCGTTTGGCCGCTGCGTTGGCCGAAGATATGGATGCGGTGAACCAGATGATCCGGGCGCGTATGGCGTCGGAACATGCGCCGCGCATCCCGCAAGTCACCGCGCATCTGATCGAAGCGGGCGGCAAGCGGTTGCGGCCGATGCTGACCTTGGCGGCAGCGCGGCTGTGCGGCTATGGTGGGCCCTACCATGTGCATCTGGCCGCAACGGTTGAATTCATTCACACCGCGACATTGCTGCATGATGACGTGGTTGATGAAAGCGAACGGCGGCGCGGGCGGCCAACTGCCAACCTGCTGTGGGATAACAAATCTTCGGTGCTGGTCGGGGATTATCTGTTCGCGCGGGCGTTTCAGTTGATGGTAGAGCCGGGCAATCTGCGGGTGTTGGACATTCTGGCCAATGCCAGCGCCACCATTGCCGAAGGCGAAGTGCTGCAACTGACCGCGGCGCAGGATCTTGCGACCACCGAAGAGATCTATCTGAAAGTGGTGCGCGGCAAGACGGCGGCGCTGTTTTCCGCCGCAACCGAGTCTGGGGCAGAGATTGCGGGTGCGTCAAAAGACGCGGTGCAGGCGCTGTTCACCTATGGCGACGCGCTGGGCATTGCGTTCCAGATTGTCGACGACCTGTTGGATTACGGCGGATCGGCTGCAGCGATCGGCAAGAACACCGGCGATGATTTCCGCGAGCGTAAGCTGACCTTGCCGGTGATCAAGGCGGTGGCCAAGGCCGATGCCGAAGAGCGGGCGTTCTGGGTGCGGGTGATCGAAAAGGGTCAGCAGGGCGACGGTGACCTTGATCATGCGATGGCGCTGATGGGGAAACATGGCGCGATGGAGTCTGCGCGGGCCGAAGCCTTGGCCTGGGCCGCGAAAGCGCAGGCGGCGCTGACGGTGCTGCCGGATCACCCGTTGCGCGGCATGTTGTCGGATTTGGCCGCCTATGTGGTGGCGCGGATCAACTGATAGGGTGGCGATGGCGGGCGGCTAGATCAGTCTAGCAACTTGCCCGCCTTTACCCACCAATCGGGGTGGGCGGCGGCAATCTGGGTCTGCGCGGCGGTGGCTTCGGTGGCGGTTGCAAACAGGCCAAAGCAGGTTGCGCCAGAACCCGACATGCGGGCCAGCAAACAGCCAGCCTGAGCCGCAAGGGCGGCTTTCACCGTGCCAATCACCGGCGCAAGCGACTGCGCCGGGGCTTCCAGATCGTTGCGCTGGGTGGCCAGCCATGCCGCAAGATCGGCGGCGGTGGCGAAATTTGGCATGTTGGCCATGCCCGGATTGGTCTTGCAGGGCAGCGCCTTGAACACGGCAGGCGTTGCAATGCCAACGCCGGGGTTAACCAGCACAAGATGAGTTTGCGGCAGGACGGCGGGCAGGGGGGCCAGCTCTTCGCCGACCCCACGCATGCGCAGCGGTTGGCTAAGCAGGCAAACCGGAACATCGGCGCCCAGCTTTAGCGCAAGGGCCGTATCTGGCAGCGGTTGCGCCCAAAGTCGCGATAGGGCGCGCAGGGTTGCCGCCGCATCTGCCGAACCGCCGCCGATGCCCGACGCAATCGGCAGGTGCTTTTCCAGCGTGATCGCCACTGCCGGGCCGTTCAGCGCCCGCGCCGCGCGCAGCACCAGATTGTCATCGGTGACC
>JAHEDL010000561.1 GCA_024641255.1 Pseudorhodobacter sp. | reverse complement strand
CCTGTCTGATCGGCAGGCCGCACCCTTTTCTAACAAATACCGGGGGGAGCCCAATGACGATAATTTCCTCAATCGGCGGCCTGTTGCGCCGCCCCGAGGCTGGGGCTTTCCTTGGCCTGTCTGCTGTGCTGATCTTTTTCGGCATCTTTGGTGGCGTAACCTTTTTGCAGCCCGCAGGCATGGCCAGCTGGATGAACGTGGCGGCAAACCTTGGCGTGATTGCCATTCCCGTTGGCCTTCTGATGATTGCGGGCGAGCTGGATATTTCGGTCGGGGCAATGGTGCCGTTTGGCGCGATGACGGTGGCGGTGATTTCGGGTCACTTTGGTCTGCCGATCTGGCTGGGCGTTGCGGCATCGCTTAGCTTTGGCGTGCTGATCGGGCTGATCAACGGCTATATGGTGATCCGCACTGCGGTGCCGTCGCTGATCGTGACGCTGGGCAGCTTGTTCGCGGTGCAGGGGGTTGTGCTGGGCCTGACGGTTCTGATCACCAAATCAACCTCGGTTGCGCTGACGGTGGAAGGCCCGGCCAAGACGATTTTCGGTGACTTCTTCTTTGGCGGCCAAGTGCAGGTCATGGTGATCTGGTGGCTGGCAATCACGGCGGCCTATATTTTCTTCGTGCACTTTTCGCGGTTTGGGAACTGGATCTTCGCCATGGGCGGCGACAAGGTTTCGGCCCGCAATGCAGGTATCCCGACAGAACGCATGACGATCTTGCTGTTCGTGCTGTCATCGACTTCGGCTGCTTTTGTCGGCATGTGTCAGGCGATTTTGTATAACTCGGCGCAGGTTGCGGGCGGCCAAAGCTTTATCTTCAACGCGATTATCTCGGTTGTTGTGGGCGGTGTGCTGCTGACCGATGGCTTTGGGTCGATCATCGGGATCTTCTTTGGCACCATCACCTTCGCCATCGTCAACCAAGGCATCTACTACACCGATTTCGACCGCAACTGGTCGTCGCTGATCATCGGGGTGCTGCTGTTGCTGGCGGTTCTGATGAACAACACCTTCCGCAAAATGGCGCTGGCTTATGCGCCGAAGAAAGGGGCCAAGTGATGGGCGAAACGATCCTTTCCCTGAAGAACATCAACAAAAGCTTCGGCCCGATCGACGTGTTGCATGATATCAATCTGGATGTTCGGGCCGGCGAAGTGCTGTGCCTGCTGGGCGACAACGGTGCGGGCAAATCAACCGTGATCCGGCTGTTGTCTGGGGTGCATAAGCCGACCACCGGCACGATGGAAATCGACGGTAAAGCGGTTTCGTTCAAAAGCCCGCGCGACGCTTCGGATGCCGGTATTGCCACCGTTCACCAGTTTGGCGGCACCTTTCCGTTGATGTCGATTGGCCGGTCGTTCTTTGTGGGGGTTGAACCCACGAAAGGCTTTGGCCCGTTCAAGATTTACGACCGCAAGAAGGCCAACGCCATTGCGGTGCAGGCGGTGCAATCGTTCGGCATCACCCGCATTGACGATGGCGACCGTCTGGTCGGTGGCCTTTCCGGCGGCGAGCGGCAATCTTTGGCAATCGCCCGCGCCGTGCACTTTGGCGCGAGGGTGCTGATTTTGGATGAACCCACCGCCGCGCTTGGTGTGAAACAGGCCGCCCACGTTCTGCGCATCGTTAACGAAGCCAAGCGGCGTGGCCTTGCGGTGATTTTCATCACCCATCAGGTGATGCATGCGATGGCGGTGGGCGATCACTTTGCGGTGCTGATCCGTGGGGCGATTGCTGCGGATTTCCGCAAGGGCGAAAAGACCCGCGAAGAAATTACCGATCTTATGGCAGGCGGCGAAACCATGGCCGATCTGGAAGCCCAGATTGAAACCTACATGGAAAGCCATGACGGCCACCCGCCGCAACCTGCGTAAACCCTCTCCCTGCCGGCAAGTTCGCTCTCCGAACGCTGGCCAAGCGTGGTCCGACTTGCCCGTCGGGCCACGCACTTTCGAAAGACTGCATACCGACTGCCCGCGCCAAGAAGGATACTTGCCATGCCCACCTGGGTTGATGCCTGTGCAACCGACGATATCGACAGCGAAGATCTGATCCGCTTTGACCATCAGGGTCGCACCTTTGCGATCTATCGCAGCCCTGAAGACGCGTTTTACTGCACGGATGGCATGTGCACCCACGAAAACGTGCATCTGTGCGACGGGTTGGTGATGGACCACACCGTCGAATGCCCCAAGCACAACGGCGTTTTTGATTATCGCACCGGCGAGGCCAAGCGCGCACCGGTTTGCGTCAACCTGAAAACCTATCCCACCCGTGTCGATGCCGGCCGGGTCCATATCGAGATTTGAACCATGAGCAGCTTTCCCCTTGCCGCCTGCGCCGAAATGATCTGGCGCGA
>JAHEDL010000548.1 GCA_024641255.1 Pseudorhodobacter sp. | reverse complement strand
CGGAAGCGACCTTGCGCAAATGGCGCGGACTGGTCGCAGGCGTGGCACCTGCGCCAAGCCCCTTGCCGCAGGTGGTGGCTGCACTGGCCGATGATCTGAACACGGCGGGTGCTTTGGCCGCGCTGCATCAGGCGGCATCGGCGGGCGATTATGCTGGTTTGAAAGCATCGGCCCTGTTGCTGGGCTTGTTGAGCGATGATCTGGGCGGATGGACGCGTCCGGTTGCCGATTTTTCGCAATTGGTGGCAGAGCTGACACAATTGCGCGATGCCGCGAAACTGTCGAAGGACTTTTCAGCGGTGGATGCCCTGAAAGCCGCCTTGGCGGACTGCGGTGTAGAGGTGCGGATGTCAAAGGCGGGGGTGGAGCTGCTGGCCGGCCCAGATTTTGATGCGGCAAAGCTGGAGGCGCTGAAATGAGCGTGGCTTTGGCTGCGGCGCTGGGGGTTTCACACCCCCAGACCCCCGTGGGATATTTTGGCCAAGAGGATGGGCTATGACGAAGGAACGCCTGTATCTTTTTGACACCACGCTGCGCGATGGCCAGCAAACGCAGGGTGTGCAGTTTTCGACGGCGGAAAAGCAGCAGATCGCGCGGACGCTGGACGCTTTGGGGGTGGATTATATCGAAGGCGGTTGGCCGGGGGCCAATCCGACCGACAGCGAGTTTTTCGCCAATGTGCCGCAGACTCGCGCGACGATGACGGCGTTTGGCATGACCAAGCGGGTGGGGCGTTCGGCCGAAAATGATGACGTATTGGCGGCGGTGTTGGATGCCGGCACGCCTGCGGTCTGTCTGGTGGGCAAGACGCATGAGTTTCATGTGCTGACCGCGCTGGGGGTCAGCCTTGAGGAAAACCGCGAGGCGATTGCTGGGTCTTTCGCGCATGTAGTCGCCAAGGGCCGCGAGGCGCTGTTTGATGCCGAGCATTTCTTTGACGGCTACCGTGCCAATCCGGCCTATGCACTGTCCTGTCTGAAGGCGGCTCTGGCGGCAGGCGCGCGGTGGATCGTACTTTGTGACACCAATGGCGGCACGCTGCCGTCAGAGGTGGGGCGCGTGGTGCGCGAGGTGGTGGCGAGCGGTATTCCGGGGGATCGGTTGGGCATCCATTGCCACGATGATACCGGCAATGCGGTGGCAAACTCGCTGGCGGCGGTTGAAGCCGGGGTGCGGCAGGTGCAGGGCACGCTGAATGGGTTGGGCGAACGCTGTGGCAACGCCAACCTGACAACGCTGATCCCGACCTTGTTGTTGAAAGAGCCGTTTGCGAGCCAGTTTGACACCGGGGTATCGCGACAGTCCTTGGCGGGAATGGTAAAGCTTTCCCGGATGTTGGACGACATTCTTAATCGGGTGCCGCAACGCAGCGCGCCCTATGTTGGCGCCAGCGCCTTTGCGCATAAGGCTGGGTTGCATGCCTCGGCCATTTTGAAAGACCCGACCACCTATGAACATGTGCCGCCAGATGTGGTGGGCAATGAACGGGTGATCCCGATGTCCAATCAGGCGGGGCAGTCGAACCTGCGGGCGCGTTTGGCGGCGGCGGGGATCGAGGTTCCGGCAGGCGATCCGCGTCTGGGGCGGATATTGGAGATCGTGAAAGAGCGCGAGGATCAGGGCTATGCCTATGATGGCGCGCAGGCCAGCTTTGAATTGGTGGCGCGACAGGAATTGGGGCTGTTGCCGCAGTTCTTTGAGGTGAAGCGCTATCGCGTCACGGTCGAGCGGCGCAAGAACAAGTATGACAAGATGGTCAGCCTGTCCGAAGCCGTGGTGGTGGTGAAGATCGGCGAGCAGAAGATGCTGTCGGTGTCGGAAAGCATGGATGAAACCGGCACCGATCGCGGGCCGGTGAATGCGCTGTCAAAGGCGCTGGCCAAAGATCTGGGGCCGTATCAGGCGGTGATTGACGATCTGCGGCTGGTGGATTTCAAGGTGCGGATCACCCAAGGCGGCACCGAGGCGGTGACGCGGGTGATCATTGACAGCGAAGACAGTCAGGGGCGGCGGTGGTCGACGGTCGGGGTTTCGGCCAACATCGTCGATGCGTCGTTCGAGGCGCTGTTGGATGCGATCAATTGGAAGCTGATCCGCGATGTCGGGGCCGCAGTATGAGCGTTGACGCCTGCGCGGCGTTGGTTGAACGCGGCGATCCCGAACGATTTGCGGCGGTGATGGCCGCACCTGTCGGGTTTCGGGCGCGGCTGTTTCCGCTTTACGCCTTCAACCTTGAGGTGGCGAAGGCGCCTTGGGTGACGAAAGAGCCGATGATCGCCGAGATGCGGCTGCAATGGTGGCGCGATGTGGTGGCCGAACCTGCACCGCGCGCGCATGAGGTGGCGGGGCCGCTGCATGCGGTGATCCGCGAGGCCGGCC
>JAHEDL010000038.1 GCA_024641255.1 Pseudorhodobacter sp. | reverse complement strand
CGAAATGTTTGGCCATATGCGGCGACCAATCGACCGCAAAGCCCATATTGGCCGGGCGAAACGGTGTCAGATCAACGCCCTTTTCCGCCAGCCACGGCACCCAAGCCGCATCAGAGCCAAGCCGCGCCCAAGACGCGCCGCCCAGCGCCAGCACGGTGACCGCCGGTTGCAGCAGCTGTTCGCCGTCGGGGGTGTCAAAGCGCAAGCCGTCTTCGGCAAAGCCGGTCCAGCGCCAGCGAGTGCGCAGTTCTACCCCCTGGCCCTGCAACCGCCGCAACCAAGCCCGCAGAAGCGGCGAGGCTTTCATGGTTTTGGGAAACACCCGCCCCGAACTGCCGGTAAACACGTCTTGCCCCAAGGATCGGGCGAAGATGATCACCTCGCGCGGGCCGAAGCTTTCCAGCACCGGGCGTAGCCAATCGCAGCGATAGGCGTCGATGAACGCCGAACGGTCTTCGTCCTTGGTGATATTCAGGCCGGATTTGCCCGCCATCAACAGTTTGCGGGCCGGGCTTGGCTTGGCCTCGCAGATCACCACCTTGCGGCCTGCGCGCGCAAGTTCTTCCGCCGCCATCAGGCCCGCAGGCCCTGCGCCGATCACCAAAGCATCCATCACGCGTTCCCTTTGGGCAGTGCGCCCTTAATTTCAACCACCCGATGCGGATAGGGCATTTCGATGCCTTCCGCCTTCAGCGCGTTCCAGATTGCGAACCGCACTGCCGAGCCATATTTGTTCTTACCGTCATCAATGCCATTCACCCAGTATTCAACCGCGAAATCGACACTGCTTTCGCCAAAGCCGCGCAGTTCGCAATCGGGTCCGTCAGGTTTTTGCAAAATGAACGGCAGCGCCGCCACCACCGCGTTGATGATCGCGGGCACGCGGTTGATATCGGTGTCATAGCTGACCGAAAACGCCGCTTCGTAACGGTTGGCAGAGCCTTGGTCGGAATAGTTCACCACCCGCGTGGTGATGAAATGATCGTTCGGCACCACGATCCATTTGCCGTCAAAGGTTTCCAGCACGCAGGCGCGGGCGGTCATTTTCACGATGGTGCCTTTTTCGCCGCCATCAAGTTCAACATAATCGCCCACCGTGGTTTGGCCTTCGATCAGCAAGATGATGCCTGACACGAAGTTCGCCGCGATCTGTTGCAGGCCCAGCCCAACCCCCACACCCAGCGCACCGCCCAAGACCGCAACCGCCGTAAGGTTGATGCCCATGATGCTCATCAGCAGGAGGAACGCGGCACCAAAGATCGCCACCTCGGTTGCCTTGGCGGCCAGTTCGCGGGTGGCCGGGCGCAGTTCTTGTTGCTTCTTGATGTAATCCGCCGACTGTCGGTTTGACCAAGACCCCAGCCAGAACAACAAGCTGCCCGCAATCACGCCGCGGATCAGCGCCATCACCGAAAACCGAATGTCGCCCAGCGCCACAACGGTGTCTTCCAGCCACGCGGAAATATCTGGCAAGATGCCCAGCGCATAAAGCCCCGCCATCGGGATCAGCACATATTTTCCCAGCAATTTCAGGAAACTGTCGGTCAGCACCTGCTGCACGAACAGCCGCGCAGCCAATAACAGGAACAGCCGTTTGCCAAAGGCAATCACCGCGCCGGCCCCGAAGATCGCCCGCGTGAGCTGTTCTCCGCCAGCGGTCAGGCCATAGGCCAGAACCGGCAGCAGCAGCGGCAAGAACCGCAGAGCAAAGCGGCGGGCGGTGGCAAGCAGGCTGTCTTTTTCACCGGGGTCCAGCAGCTGGGTTGCCACCGACGTGGCTTTGCGGGTGGCATAGACGGCGGCAAAATACGCCAAGGCCAGCAGGCCAAATTGCGACCATGCAGCGGGCGAAAGCAGCCAGCCTGTCGCAATATCGCCAGCCTCGGTCAGCCACACCATTACTTTTGTTACAAATTCAGATTGCCGTTCCACCGCGCCCGCCTAATTTCAGACTGCTTCCCCTCTCCAGTGACAAAGAAAGCCTGCGGAAACAAGCATGACAAACGCGCCGATCTGTCCGTTATGTTTGCGCCCGATCCCCGAAGGCGTGCCGCAAAGCCTGCACCATCTGGTGCCAAAGCTGAAAGGCGGCAAGGGCGGGCCGGTGGTTTTGCTGCACCACATCTGCCACAAGGAAATTCACGCGCGCTTTAGCGAGGCGCAGTTGGCGCGGCAGCTGAACAGTGCCGAGGCGCTGCGTGCCGCCCCGGAGTTACAGGCGTTTCTGGCGTGGATCGCCAAGCGCCCGGCCGATTTTCTAAGCCGGGTGCCAAAGGCGCGACGTTAGCCGATCATCGCCTTGATCGCCGCGGCGTGGCCTGCCTTGGCGGCCAAGGCATCTGTGGCCAAAGCGTTTGCGCTTTCCAACAAGGCTTCAGGGGCAACGATGCGGTCGATAAAACCCCAGGCCAGCGCCTCGTCGGCCTCTATCTTTGCGCCGCCCATCAAGATCATCTTGGCGCGGGCGGGGCCAACCAAGGCCACCAGCCGCGCCGGGTCTGACGGTTGCGGCAAGAAGCCCAGCTTCATCACCGGATAGAAGAACTTCGCAGTCGGCACCGCCAACCGCAGATCGCAAGCCAGAACCATGCCCATCGCGCCGCCCGCCAGCGTGCCGTTCAGCGCCGCAATGGTCAAACAGCCCAAGCCCGCAATCTTGGCCGACAGGGTTTCCCAAACCGGATCGGTGGCCAGCCCGGCGCGCGCTTCGTCCAGATCGGCCCCGGCAGAAAACACCTTGCCTTCGCCGGTCAGCACCAGCGCCTGCGGCACGTCGTCCAACGCGGCGACAAGGCTTTCCAGCATGGCCTTGGTCAAAGAATTTGCCTTGTCAGGCCGCCGCAGCGTCAGCCGCAACAACCCAGCCTCGCGTTCAATTCCAATCATGCAATCAACCCCACTGCTTTTCTGACCGCTTCATCGCGCAAAGACACGTCGCGGCCAAGCCAGCCATCTGCCGCAGGCCCGCACATCCAGACCAAGGCCTTGGCGGGCCAATCGGCCGGAATATGCACCGCGAAATCCAACTGGCTGACCGGGTTCACCCCCGACGCCTTGATCGTCACCTGCATATCGGTCGCCACGGTTCCGGGCGACAGGCCCAACACCCGCAGCCCCTGCGCGCGTTCTTCCAGATCGGCCACCCGCGTTAGCATCAGCGCCCCGGCCTTGCTGGAACAATAGGCGCCCCAACCTTCCATCGGGTTCACCGCCGCCCCCGACGACACCGTAATAATCGTGCCCGCGCCTTGCGCCTTCATCACCGGCAGCGCCGCGCGCATACCGTGAAACACGCCCAAAAGGTTAATATCGGTGGCCGCCGCAAAAGCCGTCGGATCGGCATCGGCAAGATGCGCGATTGGCTCGATCACCCCGGCATTGTTGATCAGCACATCCAGCCGACCATACCGGCCCACCACGGCCGCAACCGCCGCCTGCATCTGCGCCCAATCGCCCACATCGCAGCGCAGCGCCATGCCGCCAATTTCTGCCGCCAATTCCGATACATCCGACCGCGCCAGCACCACCACCTGCGCCCCAGCCGCGGCAAATTCCCGCGCGGCAGCGGCCCCGATGCCACGGCTCGCCCCGGTGATTAACACAACCCTGCCCTGCATCGTATTCCCCCTCGCAACTGTCACCGATCTTGCCGGATGACAAATCCATTTAGCCCAGCCACAGCGCGGCGGGAATCCCTTGACCCTACACGCGCAAGGACGGATGCTTACGCCATATATTTCCACCGGGAAGGGTTTATTATGAAACACTGGAAACTTGCGGGCAGCACCGCAATGGTCACCATTTTGGCCGGAACCGGCGCTTTCGCCGACGTAACCCCAGAAGAAGTTTGGCAAAACTGGCAAGACATGTCGGCGTCTTATGGTCAGACCGTCACCGCCGAAAGCGCGGAGCGTGATGGCGACACCCTGACGGCAACCAATGTGGCCATTTCCTATGACAAAGACGGCGTGAAGGTTGCGGGCAGCATTGCCGAGCTGAACTTCACCGACAACGGCGATGGCACCGTTGAGGTCACCATGTCGGAAACCTATCCGATCACCGTGACGACGCCCGCCGCCGAAGGCGTCGAAGGCGCCACCCCGACCGATGTGAAAATCACCCTGACCCAACCCGATATGGTGATCACCGCCTCGGGCAGCGCCGATGCGCTGTCTTACGAATTCGAAGCCCCGACCATGACCGCCAAGCTGGAATCGATCAACGGCGTCGATGCCGCCGTGATCGACATTACCGCCGAAGTGGCGCTGACCAAAATGTCGGGGTCTTACCTTGTGGAAGGCAGCGACGAGGCGAAGAAAGTCACCTCTGACTTCGCCGCCGAAAGCGCCAAGCTGACGGTTGTTGGCGCCGACAAGGAAAAGCAATCTGACATAAACCTGACCGCCAGCATCGCAGACATTGCGGGCAATTCGAACGGCAACTTCCTTGGTGCCGCCGCGATGACCGATCTGGCCGCCGCGCTGAAAGCCGGTTTCGCGGTTTCGGGTGGCTTCAGCCACGGCGCGACCACCTTCGATCTGTCGGTCACCGATGCTGGCAAGCCGACCAAGGTTTCGGGCAACTCGGCAGGCGGCGACGTGTCTTTCGCGATGGATTCCACCCACTTCCAATACGGCGTGGGCGGCAAAGCCTTGGATCTGACGATTGCCAGCGCCGATCTGCCCTTCCCCGAAGTGAAGCTTGGCTATCAAGAAGCCGCGTTCAACATGCTGATGCCCGTCGGCAAAACCGACGAACCGGCCGATTTCGCGCTGCTGACCAAGCTTGTCGGCTTCTCGGTTTCCGACGAGGTTTGGGGCATGATCGACCCGACCAACGCCCTGCCGCATGATCCTGCAACGCTGATCATCGACACCAAGGGCAAGGCCAAGCTGACCAGCGAAATCTTCAACGAAGCCGAAATGGCCGCTTTGGGCGAAACCCCTCCTGGCGAATTGCACGCGTTGGACATCACCGAAGTGAAGGCCTCTGTCGCGGGGGCCGAACTGACCGGCGCGGGCGCTTTCACCTTTGACAACACCGATCTGGCCACCTTTGGCGGCATGCCCGCCCCGACCGGCAAGCTTGATCTGAAGCTGGTCGGCGGCAATGGCCTGTTGGCCAAACTGGTGACCATGGGCATGCTGACGCAAGACGATGCGTCGGGCTTCCAGATGATGGCGTCGATGTTCGCCAACACCGCGCCGGACAAAGACGAAATGACCTCGTCGATCGAGTTCAAAGACAAGGGTCTTTATGCCAACGGCCAAAAGCTGCAATAAGCCAAGCCAAGCTGTCAAAGCCGCCCAAGCCTTTGCTTTGGGCGGCTTTTCTATGCGCGCGCGCAGCCGACCGCAGCGCCGCGCAACAACTTGATCGGCTAAATTATCCCCAACACCTTGATCTTGGGGCCAAAAGCATGACTTTGGGCCAAAGCCGCCCATTTCCCGTAAGGTTCCTCCATGTCCCGCCTGTCCTCGCTGACCGAAGCTTTGCTTGACGCCGCCAAAAAGGCCGGGGCCGAGGCCGCCGATGCGATGGCGCTGTCGGGCACGTCGCAATCCATCGACATTCGCGCCGGTGCGCTGGAACAGGCGGAACGGTCGGAAGACGTTGAAATTGGCCTGCGGGTGCTGATTGGCGGGCAACAGGCCTGCGTTTCGGCGTCTGACACCTCGCCCGCCACCTTGGCGCGGCTGGCCGAACGCGCGGTTGCGATGGCGCGCGAAGCCCCGAACGACCCCTACGCTGGCCTTGCCGACCCCGATCAGATCGCGCGGCACTGGGATCTTGCCGCGCTGCAACTGTGCGAAGACGCGCCGGAACCATCGGCTGCCATGCTGGAAACCAAAGCGCGCGAGGCCGAAGCCGCAGCCATGGCCAATGCGGGCATTTCACAGGTAGAAGCCTCGGCAGGCTATGGTCGCCGTCAGGTGCATCTGGCCGCGTCGAACGGCTTTGCGGGCGGTTACGAACGTACGTCACATTCGGTTTCCGCTGTCGCCTTCACAGGTTCGGGCACCGCGATGGAACGTGACTATGCCGGTGAAGGCCGCATCTTTGCCACCGATATGCCAAGCGCCACCGAAATCGGCATGCTGGCCGCCAGCCGGGCGCTGTCGCGCGCCGGGGCGACCAAACCGAAAACCGGCACCTATCCGGTGCTGTTTGATGAACGCGTCGCCTCGTCGCTGATCGGCCATCTGACCTCGGCGATCAACGGCGCGTCGATTGCGCGCGGCTCGTCCTGGCTGCTGCATGATCTGGGCAAACAGGTTCTGCCCGCGCATCTGTCGTTGGTCGAAAACCCGCTGCGGCCACGCATTTCCGGGTCGCGGCCGTTTGATGGCGAAGGCTTGCCGTCCGCCCGCCGCATGGTGGTTGAAAACGGTGTGTTGCTGGGCTGGACGCTTGATTTGGCCACCGCGCGCAAACTTGGCATGCAAAGCACCGGCAACGCCGCGCGCGGCACCTCGGCGCCGCCGACACCGTCGTCGTCGAACCTTGATCTGACCCAAGGCGGCGCCAGCCGCGCCGATCTGCTGCGCGACATGGGCACCGGCCTGCTGATCACCTCGATGATCGGGTCCACTATCAACCCCACCACCGGCGACTATTCGCGCGGCGCATCGGGGTTTTGGGTGGAAAACGGCGAAATCCTGTATCCGGTCAACGAATGCACCATTGCTGGCAATCTGCGCGACATGCTGCTGCGCATCATTCCGGCCAACGACGCCCGCGCCCATCTGTCAACGCGGGTGCCCAGCCTGCTTGTCGAAGGGATGATCCTTGCCGGCGCATGATCTTGCCCTGTTGACCGAGGCAGCCCGCGCGGCGGGCGAAGTGGCGATGCGCTTTTGGCGCAATGCCCCGAAGTCTTGGGAAAAAGGCGATCAGGGTCCGGTGACCGAAGCCGACCTTGCCTGCAACGATCTGATCCGCGGCATGCTAACCCGCGCCCGCCCCAGCTATGGCTGGCTGTCGGAAGAAACCCCCGACAGCACCGCGCGGCTTGAACATGACCATGTGTTCATAATTGATCCAATCGACGGTACCCGCGCCTTTATCGCCGGCGAAAGCCATTTTTCACATTCGCTGGCGGTGGCCCAAAACGGGATTGTCACGGCGGCCGTGGTGTTTCTGCCCGCGCTGGACCGGCTCTATACCGCCACCCGTGACGGCAGCGCTTTGGTGGATGGTGCGCCGATCGCCTGCCAGTCGGCGGCGCTGGCAGATCGGCCTAATATCCTGACATCAAAGGTAACTTTATCGCCCGAGCACTGGCACGCCGCCGCACCAGAGTTTCAGCGCAGCTTCCGCGCCTCGCTGGCGTATCGGCTGTGTCTGGTGGCTGATGGCAGCTTTGACGGCATGATCACCTTCCGCGATTCGTGGGAATGGGACATTGCGGCAGGCAGCCTGATTGCCGAAAAGGCGGGAGCGAAAGTAACAGATCGCTTCGGTGCGCCACTGCGTTTTAATTCAAAGCCGGCGCAATCTGCGGGCTGTCTGGCAATGGCACCCGCGCTGCATGGTGAATTCGCCGCCCTTATAAAAGCATAAGGCCGCCCGAAGGCGGCCCCATGTGAACTTTTATTCCGAAATCACTTCTTCGGCTTGCTCGGCGGCACAAACCGCTTCGAGGTGTCCTTGGCATCGCGCGGTGCGGCGGGCTTTGCAAAGGCGGGTTTGCCAAAGCTTTTGCCTTCGGACGCGTGCGATTTAGACCCAAAAGCCTTGCCCGGTTTGCCTTCCGCACCACCGCCATGCGACTTGAACCCAGACGAACGCGGCTTGCGGTCATCGCCTTCGGCACGCTTGCCATAGGGCTTTGCCGCCCCTTCGGCGCGCGGAGCATAGGGCTTACGCTCGGCATCGCCACGCGGTGCATAGGGCTTCGCGGCCCCCTCGGCACGCGGCGCATAAGGCTTGCGATCGGCATCGCCACGCGGTGCGTAGGGCTTGCGATCCGCCCCTTCAGCGCGCGGCGCATAGGGTTTGCGGTCGGCGTCGTCGCGCTTGGCGTAAGGCTTCGGCGCAGCAGCGGCACGCGGGGCATAGGGCTTGCGGTCGCCTTCAGCGCGCGGCGCGTAGGGCTTGCGATCAGCATCGTCGCGCTTGACGTAGGGCTTGCGCTCTGCCGTTGCGCGTGGACGCGGGGCTTCGGCGGGCGGCGCTTCGCTGCCACGGATCGGGTCATAGCCATCGGCCATCGCCTCTTCGACCAAACGCGACGGCTTCGGCACATAGGCCGATTTTTCACGCTTTTCGTAAGCAGGCTTCTCAGCACGGGCCGGACGTTCGCTGCGCGCAGCCGGAGCTTTGCGCGGCGCACGTTCAGGGCGATCCATCGAAGGTTCACCCGCCATGCGTTCCATCACAACGCCGTTTTCCAGCTCTAGCGCCTGACCAAATTTGCCTGCCAGATTTTCGGCAATCTGCACAAAGGTCACGTCTTCCTGCACGCGAATGGCACCAATGCCATCCTTGGAAATGCCACCGGCATCGCAGATTTTCGGCAACAACCAACGTGCCTCGGCGCGGCCAGCGCGGCCAACCGACAGCTGATACCAGACCGAAGCCCCAAATTCCGACCGCTCACGCGGCGGCGCAGCATCGCGCGGCGGGCCAGCTTGATCCGACAGCACTTCGGGTGCCGACCGGGTCGACCGCCAGCCACGCACAAACGCCGCCGCGATCTGTTCGGCACCAAAGCGCTGGATCAGCGCCAAAGCGGTGTCCATCTCGTCGGTCAGATCTTGCGCCAGAATCGGGTTTTCGAACAGGCGCAGGTCATCTTTGGCCTGAATTTCTTCGGCAGACGGTGCCGTGCCCCATTCTGCCACAACCTTGGCACCCTGCAACAGACGCTGGGCTTTCTTGAATTCCGACGGCGACACGATCAGCGCCGACACACCTTTCGACCCGGCGCGGCCCGTCCGGCCAGACCGGTGCAGCAGCGTTTCCGAGTTTGACGGCAGGTCGGCGTGAATAACCAGTTCAAGCCCCGGCAAGTCGATGCCGCGCGCCGCCACGTCGGTGGCGATACACACGTTCGCGCGGCCATTGCGCAGCGCGGTCAGCGCATTGGTGCGCTCTTGCTGGCTAAGTTCGCCCGACAGCGCCACAACCTTGAAGCCACGGTTGCCCATGCGCGCCATCAGATGGTTCACGTTGACGCGGGTTTTACAGAACACGATCGCGGTTTTGGCTTCGTAAAAGCGCAGCACGTTGAAAATCGCATGCTCGCGGTCGCGCACCGCCACCGACAGCGCGCGATATTCGATGTCGACGTGCTGCTTGGCTTCGCCTTGTGCGGCAATGCGCAGCGCGTCGTTCTGGAAATCTTCGGCCAGTTTCGCGATTTCTTTCGGCACGGTGGCCGAGAACATCAGCGTGCGGCGGGTTTCCGGCGCGGCACCCAGAATGTATTCCAGATCTTCGCGGAACCCCAGGTCCAGCATTTCGTCGGCTTCGTCCAGCACAGCCGCGCGCAGCCCCGACAGGTCCAGCGATTTGCGGTCAATGTGGTCGCGCAGACGGCCCGGCGTGCCGACCACAATATGCGCACCGCGATCCAGCGCGCGCTTTTCGCTGCGGTAATCCATACCACCCACGCAGGTCGCAATCTGCGCCCCGGCACTGGCATAAAGCCATTCCAATTCGCGTGCCACTTGCAGCGCCAATTCGCGCGTCGGCGCTATCACCAAAGCCAGCGGGCTGTCGGCGTAAAGCAGCTTGTCTTGCCCGGCCAGAATCTGGTCAGCAATGGCAATACCGAAGGCAACGGTTTTGCCCGAACCGGTTTGCGCCGAAACCAGAACGTCACGTCCCTGGGCTTCGGGGGCCAGCACGGCCTGCTGCACGGCAGTCAGAGTTTCATAGCCCTTAGCCGTCAAAGCCGCGGCCAAAGGCGCGGCAATTGCTTGATCAATCATGTCTTTTCCTGATGAGGGGCGACGCAGGTCGCGCCCATGAAGTGCGATTACAACGGCACCTCATTCCCCATCGCAAGCCAGCCTCCCCGCCGCTTGCCCCGGAATCCTCGGGCCGATCTGCCGCCCATACAGGGGAATCAGCGGTTTGTATAGTAAAAGCTAAAGCAGGCTGATTTGATCAACCCCGGCCACAAACGCCGCCACAATCGCGCTGGCCATTCCAATCACCCCAGTGCGTTCCAACGCGGCATCGGCCCAGTCGATCAACCGGTCCACCACTTGTTCCACCAGCCCGATCACTGCTTGCACCGCCCGGCCAATCACCGCCATCACCGCCGCAATCGGAATCTGCGCCACCACAGACCGGATCAACCCGCCAATCCGCGCCGCAACCCGCCGCAGCGCATTGCGCAGGGTCGAGGCCACCACCTGAATCAGGTGCACCTCGGCCCGCACGACCGACTGCACCGCGCCGATTGCATCCGAGATGATGCCCGAAATCGCGTTGGCCACGCTGCTGGCGATGCTTTCTACGCGGTTAAACACCCGCACCACGCCCAAGCGAATGTTGTGCAGCGCCGCGACCAACGCGTTGACCAGCGCGCGAAACGGCCCGTCCCCGCCGGGGGTGGGCGCCGGATGCGGGCCGGGGCCAACAGGCTGATGGTCGCCGCTGATATCGGAATGCTGCACGGTAGGCATCTGCCCGCGCGGCGTTCGGGTTTGCGGCGGCGGCACCGCAACATAATCGGCAAAGCCCAGCGCAGCCGAGGTTTTCGGGCCAACGATGCCATCGGCCTGCAGATGTTCCAAATCTTGAAACATCCGCACCCGCTGGCCGGTGCGGCGGCCAAAGGCGCCATCGGCGGACAGCGCGGTTTCACCCCGCGCCGCAAAAATCTCGTTCAGGCGGCTTTGAATACGCACCACATCTTTTCCGGTCGAACCGATATAAATGGGGCCATGAATTGGGTCAGACATCGAAATCGGCATGGTCCAAGACTTTCGCCAAATATAAACGACTAACGTGAATATCCCAACGTAACCACGAAATGCCGTGAAAAGCAAAAGCCGTTTGCGCCGCCCGCAGCACCGCGCCAAAGGTTACAGCATCTTGATGGTGTCTTTGCCCACCGCCAGCATATAGCCGCGCCGCGCGATGGTTTTCACCAACAGTTCGCTGACAAGCTGGTTGCCCAGCGCATCGCGCAACCGCTTGACCCGAGTCGCCCCGGCGGCTTCGTCACAATCGGCCGCGTCGCGCCCCGAAATCACGCCTTCAATCTGCGCGCCGGTCAACACTTCGTCGTCCATCCGGGCTTCGGCCAGCACCGACAGAGTTTCAATCGCTGCTTCGGTCAGCGCGAATTCCATATCATTGATATAGACCGCCCGCGCCTCGCGGCTGATCAGCAAAGACGCCACCTGAATCCCCGACCGTTGAATTGCCGAAATGCGCCGGTTCAGCGCGATCAGCATCACCAGAAACACCAAGGCCGCCACCATCAGCGCCGTGGAAAAGATCAGCAGCACGAAGATCACCGACCGATAGCTTTGCAGCACTTCGGAAAACGAGGTGCCCGATTGCGCCAAAATCTCCAGCAGTTTGATTTCGGCGCCGCTGGTCAGATCGTTGTTTTCCACAAACAACCGTTCGACCCGGGCGTTGAACGCATTGGCGTCGGGCAGGTTCAGAAACAGGAACACCGCCGCGCCCAACAAGATCAGCACAATCGCGGCGATTCCGCCGGCAACAACCCGGTTGCCCGCCTTCAAGCTGTCAGTAGCGGAGGAAATTTTCTCCGGCACGGCCTTTCCTTTCGCCCAAACCTTCGGGGCCGAAGGTGGACAATACGTTCAGCAAAGTCCAGCCATCCGCCGCCAAACGTGGCGCAAGTTCGCTTGCCGCCGCCTTTTTATTGCCGCAAGCCCCGTCAGACACCTGCGCCACGCCATATTGCAGCCGCAACGGATCATCCTGCTTGGCTTTATAGTCTGCATAGCATTCGGCGGCGGCTGGCAGGGCAAGCCCGAACACAACGGCAACCGCAAGAATAAGGCGCATCATCACGCACTCCATGATCTGTTGCGGTCACCTTGGGCAATGCCGCGCAGCTATTCAATATCGAAGCCAGTTTATGGCGCTGCTATCGCATAACAACCCGCCGTTATTGCTTGGCCGACACA
>JAHEDL010000523.1 GCA_024641255.1 Pseudorhodobacter sp. | reverse complement strand
GCCGCGCGGCGGGGTTCTGCGCCAGATACTCTTGCATGCGGTCGTCGGCATCACACACCATGGTGCGCAGCTTCAACATCCGAAACGCCCGTCCATTCCGCCCCACCCGCATCTGCGTGTAGAACGGGCTACCCCCGTCGCGCGCCACCAGCACCGCCGCAACCGCAATCACCGGCACCACCGCTGGCGCCGCCAAAACGATCGCCGTGATATCCAGCATCCGTTTGAAAAACCGCCGATACGCACCCTTTGCAGTTGCACCCTGCGGCAAAGCTGCAAGGTCGACTGCGCTGCTAAGTTCGGCCCCAAGGGCCTTGCCCGAATAAAAGCCCGGATAACTAATCGTCATTGTCTGCCACCAAGCAACACCATGACCCTGCCTGTCCCGCCGAACGCATGGCGGGATTTTCCTACAAATCAGCTGCCCCGAAATCCGGGATTGATTTGAATTTTCAGCAGTCCATTTGCCGCACTCAACAAGTACGCCCCCAAGCTCATATTACCCAAACGTATAGTGCCTTGGCGATACCAATTGATAAGGAGACGCCCCATTTGCGCCACATTTACCAAGATATTTTGACGTTAACTCGCCATTTAAAAGACACGATTCAAAGCCTAACAACCTATGCTTGTATTTTAACCAATTCACGCGCCAGAGAAGATAAACTGATTCGGCCCGCAGCCCTGCAGGTCGTCAAACCACAGTCGCCAAGCCCCGCTGCGCCCAAGTGCCGCAGCGATAAACAGCGTAAGACCATGGCAATAAATCATAATCCTGATTGCCACCTTGCGCCAACGGAACGCCTACCACCTTCGGGCAACCAACCATCATCAGCATCGTGTGCGGCCAACCAAATTCAGCCTGCCAGAATTCCCTGCACAATTCAGAAACAATGCCGGGAAAATACGCGAAATAGCAGCCTTAAAGGCAATTAAAACAACCATAGCGTGTTTATTTTAGCAATACCGTCATCTATTCAGAAACAATGCTAATCAAATATCGGCCATATTCGTTTTTCTTGAATATCTCGGCCCGCGCTTCCAACGCCGCGCGGTCGATCCAACCGGCGCGATAGGCGATTTCATCGGGGCAGCCCACCTGCAACCCCTGCCGCGCCTGCAAGGTGCGCACGAAGTTTCCGGCATCCAGCAAACTGCCATGCGTGCCGGTATCCAGCCACGCAAAGCCGCGCCCCATCTTTTCCACCGTCAGACGGCCTTCGGCGCGATACAGCTCTAGCAGATCGGCAATCTCCAACTCGCCCCGCGCCGATGGCCGCACCTGCGCCGCAAGTTCGGGCGCGCGACCATCCAGATAGTAAAGCCCGGTCACCGCAAAGTTCGAAGGCGGCACCTCGGGCTTTTCCACAATCGCGCGCACCTTACCCTCGGCGTCAAAATCCACCACGCCATAGCGTTCAGGGTCGGCCACCCGATAGCCAAACACCGTGCCGCCGTCTTTCGCATCAGCCGCCGCCAGAATTTCCGGCAAACCATGGCCGAAAAAGATGTTGTCGCCCAGCACCAGAACCGAAGGCGCGCCCGCCAGAAAATCCTTGGCCAGCAGATAGGCCTGCGCCAAACCGTCCGGTGACGGCTGCACGATATAGGTAAGCTGCAGCCCCCATTGGCTGCCATCGCCCAGCAACCGCATAAACTGCGCCTGATCCTCTGGCGTGGTGATCACGGCAATCTCGCGCACCCCGCCCAGCATCAGCACCGACAGCGGATAATAGATCATCGGCTTGTCATAGATCGGCAGCAACTGCTTCGAAACGCCCATGGTGATCGGCCACAGCCGCGTGCCCGAACCGCCCGCAAGAATAATGCCTTTGCGTGTCGTCATGCCGCCAACTCCTGCAAAATCTTGTCCAAACCAACGCGCCAGTCGGGGCGCTGCAGGCCAAACTCGGCCAACCCTGTGCAATCCAACCGCGAATTCAGCGGACGTTTGGCAGGCGTCGGGTAGGCCGAACTTGCAATATCCACCACGGCACAGGGCAACCCCGCCCGCGCCATGATCACGCGGGCAAAATCGGCCCAAGACGTATCTGGCGCGCCGCTGAAATGCTGCACCCCGCCCTTGGCCCCAGCCCGTAACGCCGCGGCCATCCGGTAAAGCGCATCGGCAATATCGGCGGCAGGCGTCGGCCCGCCGATCTGGTCGGCCACCACGGTCAGGCTGCTGCGCTCGCGCCCCAACCGCAGCATGGTCTTGACGAAATTCGCCCCATGCGCCGAAACCACCCAAGAGGTGCGCAGCACCAGCGCCGTGCCCCCCGCCGCCAGCACCGCCCGCTCTCCGGCCAGTTTGCTCCGGCCATAGGCACCCAGCGGCGCCACCGGATCATCCACCTTGAACGGCTGATCGCCCGCGCCATCAAACACATAA